>CAWVTC010000012.1:0-19449 GCA_963933025.1 uncultured Dehalococcoidia bacterium
CAGACCATTTTGTCCTTCCTGTTCATCAAGAGAAGTCTCTAGCTTTACAGCTAGCGGCCAAGGTCGTCTATATAGTTACGTAATAAACGAACGAGCCGCGCCAGGATTTGAAGCACCCTACGCAATTGCAATTGTAGAATTGAACGAGGGACCTAGGATGATGACTAATATAGTGAATTGTGAACAGACACCTGAAGCACTTGTTCTTGATATGCCCCTCAAGGTTATTTTTGAATCCATCACAGAAGAAATCTCTTTACCAAAATTTCAACCAGCAGGAGACTAACGATGAAACAGAAATCAGTAGCAATTGTCGGAGCTGCAGAAACAACTGACCTTGGGAAAATTCCCAATTTATCCCAAATTCAATTACATGCAGACGCCGCCTTGAATGCAATGGCAGATTGCGGCATTACAGCAAAAGATATCGATGGAATTGCTACGGCTGGAGATTCACCTGCATCGATAGCACATTACCTTGGTATCACACCAACATGGGTAGATGGAACAGGCGTTGGTGGTTGCTCATTCATGCTACATGTCAGACATGCAGCCGCAGCAATTAATGAAGGGCTCTGTGAAGTTGCTTTAATTACACATGGGGAAAGTGGTCGATCTCGTATAGGTCGTGGAGGTTTCGCATCTGCACCAGCAACTCTACCCGGTCAATTCGAAGCACCTTATGGTCCAGCTGGTCCACCAAGCATGTTCACCATTCCTGTTCTCCGCATGATGAAGGAAACCGGGCTTACTCTCGAACAACTGGCTATGGTAGCAGTTGTTCAACGTGAATGGGCAGGAATGAATCCAAGAGCGTATATGCACGATCCAATCACAGTAGACGATGTGGTCAATTCTAGGATGATTGCGTACCCTTTCAGATTATTAATGTGTTGTCTAGTAACGGATGGTGGAGGCGCCTTAATCCTAACTAAAGCCGATCGTGCAAAAGATTTTCCGCAGAAACCCGTTTATATTCTCGGAACCGGAGAAAGTGTTGAAACTCCTATGATCAGTCAAATGGAAGACTTTACTTCTTCCAAAGCGTTCAGGGTTTCAGGTTCAAAAGCATTTTCTGAAGCAGATATTACACATAGTGATGTGGATCATCTAATGATCTACGACGCGTTTGCACATTTGCCAATCTATGGATTGGAAGATTTAGGTTTTGTAGGACGTGGCGAAGCTGGAGCTTTCATCGCTGACCGTAATACTGCACCAGGTGGAAAACTTCCATTAAACACAAATGGGGGAGGTCTGAGCTATATGCATTCAGGTATGTACGGAATGTACGCTTTGCAAGAAAGTGTTCGTCAGATGCGAGGAATAGCACCAGCGCAAGTAGAAGACGCCAAAATTAGTGTTTGCCACGGTGTAGGCGGAATGTTTATGGCTTCAGGCACCATCATAATGTCTAACGAAAGCCCTTAACAATTCAGGGACCAAGAAACTTTTCGTCTTCCTCTCTATGAAGACGTGCGATTAAGTCTGCGATTTGTACCTCACCCAAATCCTGAGTTTCTGTCTGTGAGCTACCGCGAACTCGCACAGAAACTGAACTTGATTCAGCTTCCTTATCACCAACAATAATCATATAAGGAACTTTCTGAAGTTGGGCCAATCTTATTTTAGCTCCCATACGTTCACTACGAAAATCAACTTCAACTCTAAAACCATCATCTTGAAGTTTCTTTTGAATTAAACTTGCGTATTCATAATGCCTATCAGCGATTGGTATAATTACTAACTGGATCGGTGATAACCAAAATGGAAACGCACCATTGAAATGTTCTATAAGAACTCCCAGAAAGCGCTCCGTCGAACCTGTAACCGCTCGGTGCAACATAACTGGGGTATGCTCTTGTCCATCTTCCCCAACATAAGTACATCCAAGCCTGCCTGGCTGAATAAAATCAACTTGTATGGTTGAGAGCTGCCATTCTCGACCAAGTACATCCTTAGCAATAAAGTCTGCCTTAGGTCCATAAAAAGCCGCTTCCCCTTCTTCCTCAACATATTCAAGACCGGAAGATTCCATAGCCTTTCTAAGTGCGTTAATCGCCTCTTCCCAGAGCTCAGGAGCATCAATATATTTTCCAGCATTATCTGGCAAAGAAAGTGCTACTCGATAATCACTGAAACCATAGGTGTTTAGTGTGTGCTTTATCAATTCCAATGAATTGGTGAATTCTTCTTCAACTTGTTCCGGTAAACAGAATATATGCGCATCATCTTGAGTGAGAGAACGAACGCGAGTAAGACCGCTAAGCTCACCAGATTTTTCATACCGGTAAAGAGTTGCAAATTCTGCATATCTCAGCGGCAAATCTCGATACGAATGGGCTAAAGCGTTAAAAAGTGTCATGTGTGAAGGGCAATTCATAGGTTTTAGAAAAAATTCTGTTTCCCCATCCGTCAATGGTGGAAACATAGAAGATTCATAATTTTGCATATGCCCTGAGCGTTCATACAATGCTCTCTTTACAAGGTGACCTGTCCAGACATGTTGATAACCGGCACGCTCCTGTTGTTCCCTGACGAAAGATTCCATTAAATTGCGAACCTTTTCGCCTTTTGGCAAAAAAAGAGGAATACCTTGACCAATATCCTCAGAAAAAGCAAAGAGCTCAAGCTCACGGCCTAACCTCCGATGATCTCGTTTTTGTGCCTCTTTTCGTTGTTCTTCCCACCTATCAAGTTCCTCTTTCGTTTCAAACAGTGCGCCATAAACGCGCTGCATTTGAGGGTTATCCTCATTGCCACGCCAATATGCACCAGCAATCGAAATAAGTTTAAATGCTGGGATTTCGCCTGTAGTATTAACATGTCCACCTCTGCAAAGATCTATAAAACCTGCATGACTACATTGCGTTATATTCTCGTCTTCCAATTCATCTAAAAGTTCCAGCTTAAAAGGTTGATTTTCCCAATGAATTGATGCCTCATTTCGTGTAATACGTTCCATCACAAAGCGATGCTTTCGCTTAATTGAACGTTTCATAGTCCGTTCAAGAGCAGCTAGATCATCATTAGTAAGAGCACGAGGTAGTCTGAAATCATAGTAGAAACCAGTATCAGTAGGAGGGCCAAAGCCCAACTCTGCTTCCGGAATTAAATTAATCATCGCCTCTGCAAGCACATGAGCAGCGGAGTGACGCATTCGCGCAAGCCTTTCCTCACGTTCCAAAGTTTTTAGATCAACCGAGGATTTTATAAGCTCACTCATTAGTACTCCTTCCTGCCTCCCCTAAGGTTCAAGCCCACACTCACCTTACCTCCACACATGCTAACCATAAAGAACAGCTTCTTAAAGGATGCGGTTCGCAGATACTTGCGATACTCTTGGCCCCAGGGCGGTTAGCTCAGATGGTTAGAGCGCTGCGTTGACATCGCAGAGGTCACTGGTTCGAATCCAGTATCGCCCACCAGAACACCCTGTCTAGTCACGAATGATCATCAAATCATTTTGCGTTACCTAAATTTATACGCCTTCAGAAATAATTAAAGAATATTTTAAGTGTCCGAATTTTTAACAATCTTTATGGTACATTCACCACACATTTTTTCAAGGAGACAACAATGCTAGGTGAAAAATTAGGAACCATGAATGGTCCAACATCTTTAAAAGCCCTTCCTGCTACCAATGGGAACCCAACGTTTGAGACATCTGCACTTGGACTCACTGGAACTTTAGCGGGTGCTGATGTACAAGGTTATGCGACATACTCGGCAGAACTCAGACCAAACGGGACACTATTGGGTGAATGTCCGAATGCTGGAATTGTAATGGCAGCAGATGGAATAGCAACCTTTCGGGCTACAGGAATTGGAAGGTTCACTGAGGATGGCGGTGCGGTATTTAAGGGAGTCACATATTTTGAAACTTCTGCACCTTCGCTTGCGTCCATAGATGGAATAGCAGTCGTGTACGACTGGGTTGTTGATGCAGCAGGTAATGCGACCTGGGACCTTTGGGAATGGAAATAAACCGTCTTAGAGGATAACTTCAACTACGCCAGTTGCACCATTAATCGAAACCATAGCCCCATTTGGAATCATTGAGGTTGCTCCTTCAATATTCACTACTGCCGGCAAACCATATTCGCGTGCTACCGTAGCAGCATGGCTAAGCATGCCTCCTGTTTCAACAACAACTCCACCTGCAGCTACAAACAAAGGAGTCCAGCCGGCATCCGTAAAGGGCGCAACAAGAATTTCTCCTGGCTCTAACTCTGCTTCTACTGCAGCTAGTGCACTTTCAACAACACGAGCCTTCCCTCTCACGATTCCCTGACTAACACCCAAGCCTTGTAATGAAATAGACTCTTGGACCACCCCAGGAACGACTATTGGCACAGGTTCAACTGGCAATTCAAATAACACAGGCAAATCATGTTGTTCAAGAAATTCCAATTCCTCTTTACGCAATTTTATAGCCTCTTGGATTGTGCGATTCTTAGCACTTCGGCTTACCAAGTCCTGTAATTCACTGAGCCTTAACCACCAAACATCATCTTCAGTTACCAATAAGCCCTTATCTCTTAATCTAATACCCAGTTCCAGAATTGGTGGTCTAAACATACGTGTATATCGAACACAGCTAGCTTTACCTGTTTCCCTATCACGGTTTAGCGTTTGAGCTAACACTAAATTTTCCCGAAATTCCCCATGCACAGATTCTGGCAATTGGGTAAAAATTTTCTGCTCGAGATCTTCGCGAACTTTTTTTTGTATTAATTCGCGTCCATAGGGGTTTCGATCTTCAGCCAAATCCAGAGAACTTTTTATGTTTCCTACTATGAACTCAGGCCTTTCATTCCAAGTAGGAACCTGAGGATTCAATTCGCCCTGACCACGATACCCTAAATCTTCTTGGAGTTCTGTAAATCTGCCACCTACCAATTCCCATGTACTGCTAGGTGGATTTTTCAGATTTTCAAGGAGTACTGAGCTATCTAAACTCCTGAAATCCTCTACCAGAACAGAAGATTCGAGAATCAATCTACTAAAATCCCAAATGGCTTTTGTTGGGCGATTACTTTCTACATCAGTGAGCCCACTTGTTAAAATTGTTATCCATTCTTCCGGATGACCTGGTATGTACTTGTCTAAAAGTGCATCAACTATTGTAGTTAATTCACCTCCACCCATTGAATTAAAAGAATGTGTTCCATACGCCCTAGCAGCTAAAATTATCGTATCGCCTATTGATTCCACTAGCTCAATATCTTCAAGAAGCGACCAATTCCTACGAAGTGAAAAAAGGTAAGCTGCTTTTGATTCTGTAGACTCTCGGGACGTAAAATAACGATTCTCTCGCCACCGGTTGAATGCTCGTTCACGCGCAAGTTGAGCTCTTTCCTGGTCTTCTTCAGAACCACTTTGTAGTTCTTCTTCTCCCGGCAAAAACTGTTTTAGCCAATCGCTTCCCTCACCAACTTGATAAAGAGCAGTGAACGCATTTACAACCGCGATATTTATAACGAAACGGCCACCTATTAAAGAAAAAACATTAGCTCCTTGAGGGGAAATATATGGTATCAAATCAGTTCCCCGATAATATTCCGCAATACTCTCCCAATTCTTGCACATCCAATCTCGAATCAAATCTGCGGGTAATGGCAAGGTAACTCCCGGAAGAATTTCCTCAGTGTTTGCAGTCGTAAATGAATTAGCCTGTGGATAATTGACGCTATCCCAAGAACAAATTGAATCAGTCATTTCCTATCCTCTGATACATATTTTAACCGATGATCAAATTCAACCTGGCCAAAGTAATTGCCTAGCAATGATTATTTATCTTGCTAGGTAGTAAAGGGGTAACATTTTGCAGCTTATTGCATAAGTTAGCGGAGCATGTTTTTATAACGCAGAGGTCCTTGGTGCAATTGCAGGATCGTTACCAAAGAAGCACTTGGCAAGAAGGAAAATAATATGAACCACGAACAATTGGGACTTAGCAATGATGAACTTCTGAGCACCACAAGGGCAGTAAGGAAAAGGCTCGATTTCGACCGGCCTGTTGGCATGGATGTGATACAAGAATGCATGGAGCTCGCTATCCAAGCACCTACAGGATCAAACTCACAGAATTGGCACTTCGTTTTTGTTACAGATGAAGAAAAACGAAAAAAAATCGGAAAACTGTATCAGCAAGCCTTTAATATCTACCGGGAAATGCCAATAGCAATTCATAAACTCCATGCCGACAGTGGAGACGAAGAATTAACTGAGAGCCAGGGTCGTTCAGCCTCATCTGCCGATTATCTGGGAGATAACATGTGGAGGGCCCCTGTACTAATGATACCCTGCGTTGCAGGAAGAACCGACAACGCAGCTGGCGGAAATGTAGTAGCACAATCAGGAACATTCGGATCAATAATTCCAGCAGCTTGGAATTTTATGCTAGCAGCAAGATCAAGAGGGCTTGGCACGGCCTGGACAACTCTTCACCTGATGCACGAAAAGGAGATCGCTGAATTGTTAGAAATACCATTTGAAGATTTTATGCAAGTTGCCCTGATACCGATTGCATATACCAAAGGAACAAGTTTTAAGCCTGCTTATAGACCTGGGATTGAAGATGTCATGCATGTAAATGAATGGTAAGAATTTCGCAAGTTAAGCTACTACTAGAATGAACTCCCTAGTGCCTATCTTAGTTCTATAAAAATTCCAATTGTTCCAAAATACACCATTCAGAGAAAAATCGGATCCTATCCCGATCCGATTTTTCTAACTTTTTTCCAATTAAATTCAAGCTAATCTATGGCCTAGACAATTACAAAGACCACTAGTTCAATTCCAGTATTGCCCACTAGAAGACAAATATTTCCCTTAAGCTATTCAATTAATATGTTAATATGTATAAGCATATTTCTATATAATGCTTTCCCGAGCATTCATTATCTGTTTGAATATAGGAAAGAACATGAGAGGAAAAAATGGCTATACAATTCTATAACGTTAAAAAAAGAGAAAAAGTATCGATCGATGAGTCTGCAGTAAAAAAAGTGACTTATGACAGAGTTACTAAAGCTGGGAAAAAACAAACCAGATATGGGCTTAAAGCGGTTGATGATGATGGAACAAATCTCACCAAATTTTGCTCAGAAGCTGATTATAACGCCTTATAAAACAGGTTCTTGGAATAAAATTTTCTAAGATTCCTTGTCGGTGCACGCAAAATCCAACATACGTACCAAAAGCGAAACCGTAAAATAGACGGTTTCGCTTTTGGTAACTTGTGCACGTTCCCTGTACTCTTCTGGCATAGATTTATGCCTAGGAGATATTTATGATCCCTTCAAAACACAAACTGTCAGCGAATCTAAACGATTGGGAAATTGCCTACTCCATAGATGGAACCGGGGATCCAGTGCTATCTATACACGGAGGATTTGGGGGGGCATCACAAGCAGTTTCAGATCGTGGTCCACGACCAATTGCAGAAGCATTAATAAATTTTTCGCTAATTGATTATGACCGCCGCAATTGTGGTGACAGCGAAATGAGAGAGGCGGATTACTCCCAAAATGACCTAGCAGACGAAGCAGTGGCATTGCTCGATCATCTTGAAATTGAAACTGCAATCATTTGTGGAGACTCCATGGGCGGAACTATCGCTCAATCTTTAGCTCTACGACATCCTCATCGCGTCAAAGCCTTAGCGCTTATAGAAACAAGTGCACATATGAGTGACATTTCCCTCTATGGACCATTTCATCATTATTCTGAACTCTGGAAAAGTGATGGTATGGAAGCCTGTTACCAACGAAGGCGCAAGGCCATTTATAATCCGCCACCTTTCGGAAATGTAGCTAATAATATGCCGGATCAATTGAAGAAATTTATGGCAGAGATGGCAGAAAAAACACGCGCGGCTATTACAGATGCTGATGAAACAATCATTCGCGCAGCTGCAGCTGGAGAAGTATGTAACTGGTCTGCACACTCAAGTTACGATACACGTTCAAATTTAAAAGATTTACCTTTAGTGCCAACAATTATTATCCATGGCGATGCAGATAGCATCGTTCCCATCGAACATGGAATGGAATTAATCAAAGCTATTAAACACTCCGATTCAAAAATTGTTCCCGGAGGCGATCATGGGATCCTACTATGGCCAGAGGCAAAAGAAGCTCTACGCAACTGGGTAGAAAAAGTTAGCTCCTAAAAAAACAAAGCTACGTAAGCTTATCTGCTATCAAATTGCAAAGTTCATCAACCTCTGGATATCGAGCTTCTTTGTGCTTCGAATAAATAAGCTCGTTGTTAACTTCAACTTCAAAGGCACCATTATCACCGGGGATAAGTGAAAGCCCGGCTGTGAAATCTGCAAACTTAAGAAGTAACTCTTGTGCCGTCCACGCGGCACGCGCAGTATAATTTCAGGTAACGCAGTATGTTATCGATATATTAAGTTCTTTTGACATATTTAACCTCTCCTATAGTCTACTTAAAGTTGCGGAACATTGAATCTAGTGATTCTGTACCGTACCGTACAACCAGAAAGTTAAACGGGAAAGTCGGCGAAATTCCGACACTGTCGCGCAACTGTAATGCATGTTTTTATATGTAAGTCAGAAAACCGCTCTTTTCGAACGCTATTAGTGCCTTCGCGCAAAAGGTGTGGTGTTTTCCGAAATATCGGAGTTCAGCGCAACATAAGCAGTATTTTAAATAAGTACGCTCATTAACCTCTTCGTGATGGAAGGGGAAAATGTTTATTCTAAATTTACGTAACTCTTTATTAATACCAATAGCACTTCTTCTAATTAGCTCAGTACAACTAGCTTGTAATTCAAAAAATGATGCACTCCCTCTACCAGCTACAACAGAGCATCAGGCATCTGCCAGAACGAGCAATATTACCAAGAACCTGAGTACTACATGTATTGATAATTTCAAAGAAGGTACTGACTATTTTCCTGAAAAAATATTTGTTAAACACGCAAAAAATTTTAGTATTGAATATCATGATTACTTTAAAGTTTTAAGAATTCCTGAGGGAACAAACCCCATTTATATCCTTGTACAGTGTGGCGCACCAAAGCCAGCACTGACAGGAGAGTTAAAAAATGCAATTGTTATACAAGTTCCTATAAAAACTCTTTTTACATCTAGTTCTGCTCAAATCCCCGCTTTGGTAGACATAGCACGCATAGGAGTGCTTACAGGGCATGCACAAACATCTCTAGTCTTAGCACCATCAGTAATCGATCGTATAAGTGCAGGAAAAGTGGTAAGTTTTGCTGAAAATTACGAAATTGATGTGGAAACCGTTATTGCAGCTGACCCTAAAATCGTTCTAAGTAGTGGTTTTGAAGATCCAGCATATCCAACATTACGTAATGCTGGAATTACTGTTGTTGACTATACAGATTGGTTAGAGGAAACACCTTTGGCAAGAGCTGAATGGCCAAAAGTTGTTGCAGCACTTTTAAACGAAGAGCTCACGGCCGAAGAAAACTTTACCAAAATCGAAAAACAATATAACGAAATTAAATCCCAGGCAAAAAATATTCCAGAAAAAGAAAGACCAACAATTACAACAGGGCTCTTATATGGAGATATCTTCTATGCCGCAGGTGGCTCATCTTATGTTGCCTTCCTCATTCAAGATGCCGGCGGCCTGTATGTATGGAAAAACAACAATAGTACCGGTTCACTTGAAACTGACTTGGAAACTGCCATCGAGGTGGGAGGAAATGCGGATATATGGATTAATTGCAGTCTATATTGGCCCACATTAGATGCAGCAAAATCAGAAGATGCACGTTTTGCAGAATTTAAATCCTTTAAAAATGGGAGAGTTTGGAACTATTCACGTGTTACAAACACAATTGGGGGTTTCGAATACTTTGAAAAAGGCGTGACGAGACCAGATTTGATCTTGGCTGATTTAATGAAAATTTTTCACCCCGAACTATCAAAAAAACATAACTTTGAGTGGTATCAAAAAATACCTGAGCGTTGAAAAAACAGTTCACGACTAAACACCATAGGAGATCACTACTGATGCGGACAAATACTCCTAGTTTAAAATCTACTAACAAACGTCGCTTTTTCTCGTTTTCAATTTTGGTGATCGGAGTGATTATCCTTGCAATTTTAGGTTTGATATTAGGTTCGGTTAATATTCCTCTCAGTGAAATCTGGAAAATTATTATTGGTTCCTCAAATTCAAATACCTCCTGGCACACGATCGTCATGGATATTAGGGTACCGCGAACGCTAACAGCGTTGTTAGCAGGTGCCGGTATAGGCCTATCAGGGTTACAAATGCAAACCTTGTTTCGGAATCCATTAGCAGATCCATTTGTGCTTGGCATTAGTTCTGGGGCAAGCCTTGGCGTAGCGCTGATCGTACTAACGGTAGGTTCGGCAGGAGCAATCTTCGGCTCTGGACTTGGGTTGTTCGAAAATCTAAGCCTTGCAATCGCAGCGATTATTGGGTCCGCAATTGTATTATTCATCGTTCTTATAATTGCTGAACGGGTACGAAATGCCGTTACCATCCTAATTGTTGGTCTCATGGTGGGGTATTTGGTTTCCGCAATCGTAATGCTTCTCGTCGCTTGGTCAGAACCTCAGCAATTGTCACGTTTTGTTATATGGGGCTTCGGATCATTCCGCTCCGTCACTTGGGACGAATTAGGAATTCTAGCACCTGTTTTAGTTGTCGGTTTTCTCATAGCAGGAAGTATTCTGAAGCCATTAAATGCTCTTCTGCTTGGTGAAGACTATGCAAAATCACTCGGAATAAACATACGCACACTTAGGATTGCCACGATGGCTGGAAGCTCTCTGCTCGCTGGAATAGTGACAGCTTTCTGCGGACCAATAGCCTTCATCGGAGTTGCTACGCCCCATATAGCAAGAGCCATATTTAAAACTTCAGATCACCGCATTCTAGTTCCAGCTGTCATATTAAGTGGAGCGATTATCGCAATGGTAGCCGAAATAGTAGCTCAGCTGCCCGGCAGCAATTCAGTTTTACCACTAAATGCTGTGACTTCTCTCTTGGGAGCACCTGTAGTAGTCATCGTACTTCTACGAAGCAGATTAGGTGCGTTTACTGGTTAATATGATGCAGACTTCAGATTCATTACTTAGAACTAATTCCTTAAAAATCGGATACAGATACCGTAGGAAAAGCCATGCAATCCTTTCCAATATCAACTTGATAGCAAAGAATGGTGAATTTATCTGTCTATTAGGGAGGAATGGAAGTGGGAAATCAACGTTTTTGCGCACGTTAGCAGGCATGCAAAAAGAGTTAGCAGGGACAATTTATTTGAACGAAAACTCTTTAAAAACTTTCAGTAATCGGGAAAAAGCAAGGCGGATTGCAGTAGTCCTTACTGAACGATTACAGATTGGAGCTATGCGTGGACGTGATATTGTGGAATTTGGACGATATCCTCATACAGGGTGGATTGGAAAATTAACAGCAGCAGACCATGAAAAAGTCAAACATGCTCTTAAGGATGTTGGCGCAACACACTTAGCAAACCGTGAAATCAATCAACTAAGCGATGGCGAACGACAACGTCTTATAATTGCAAGAGCGTTGGCACAGGAACCAGAGTTGATGCTCCTAGATGAACCTTCAGCATTCTTAGACGCTCCAGGAAGAATAGAACTTGCAATTCTTCTACGAAATCTTGCACACAAACGCAAAATTACGGTTATAGCCACGACCCACGATCTCGATATCTCGCTACGAACATCCGATACCATCTGGCTAATAACTGAAGAACAACGGATTGAAAGCGGTTCCCCAGAAGACTTAATTGCAAGCAATAGTATCTCAAAAGCATTCAGCGACGAAAAAACAGAATTCGACAATTTGAAACGTACTTTTAAGCCAAAGCAAAACAATCATCAAAAAGTTTATATTGAAGGGGAAGGGGAAACATTCGAATTAGCGCAATCTGTCCTTGAAAGAATCGGATGGAAAGTAGTTTTTTCACCGCATGAATCAAAAATTCAGGTTTCGATTAGATCTGATGGTACATGGACGGCAACTGTCGATGATTTTGAGGAAATTGGAAAAACCTTTTCGGAGTTAGCATCGACTGCACAAAAATTAATCATTCACGAGACTTGATTCTGCGCCCACTGGGATCTTAATAGACTCCCCTCATGATAAGCCTGATAAGTTTCAGTAAAAATCATATCCACAGCTCTTACAAACGCAGTAACTGTAGAATCGTTGCGAAAAACATGATCAGCATCCAGCCTGCTTTTCTTCCAATCCTTTGCATCACCTAATCGGAGCTTCGCCTCACTTACAGACAGTTGATTACGAGTGGCTAACCTTTGAATTGCAGTATCTGGATTTGCAACTACTAGCCAGCCTGCATCAATATGTCTCATGTAATCTGAATCAAAAAGATTGACTGCTTCAAAAATGATGGTTTTCTCCGAAGAATATTTCCTGTATTTATTCACTAAAAGATTTTTAAAATGTGTGGGTATATCACCTATGGCGGTACGTAGTGCAGCCATACTTTCAGCATTACCAAATACTTTTTGTCCCAAATTTTTCCGATCTATGATGCCATCGGCATTAAGAATTTCAATGCCGAAAATTTCAATCACTCTGTCATAGCCGTCAGTTCCAGGCGCATATAAAGCATGAATTTCCTTATCAGCATCAAAATGAATTACATCATATTTCTCAATTAAATATTTACAAAGAGTACTCTTCCCTGAGGCTATACCTCCGGCAACACCTATGATCATCGATGGTTTAGATGATTCATTTTCCATACAACTATTCGAACACATAACGAACATAAACGGTATCTTGAAAACAAAAAATATGGAACTACATGACGCAGAGATTGCAATCAAATCAAGCTTTCCAAATTTTTCAACAGAGGGGCTACACTCTCTGGGTGGACAAACCACGTGGACATTTGCAACTTCAGAACACGTTTTTAGATTTGCCAGAACCACAAAAATAGCAAGGCTACTCGAAAATGAAAGACTACTCTTGGCCAAACTAGTAGATGAATTACCGGTAGAAATTCCACGAACGGTCGTTATTGGAGAATGGTCATCGCTACCTTGTTCAAGCTATCAAATTATTAATGGAAAACCATTACATCCAGAGCTTCTGTTTGGATCCGAGGGGACCAGATTAGCGCAACAGCTAGGAGAACTTCTCGATAGCCTACATTTAAAAACACCAGCCAATTCTGTTAGTGAAAAAGTTCCCACGGAAACTATTGAGACGATCGATAGGGAGATTTTTTCTCGGTTACCATTACCAATACGCTTTGCAGCAGGTTATGCAATAAGAAAAGCAGCCACATTGCTAACACTAAAGAATCCAACTTTAATTCACAGCAATCTAAAATTCCGTCACCTTCTTACCCGAAGCAACAAAATAGTTGGCTTAACTGGCCTAACAAAAGCAAGGGTTGGTGATGTCGCCCAAGATTTTTCTGCAATTTTTGCTGAAGTAGGATGGAAAGGTATGGACGACGTATTACGTTTTTACAAGGAACCTCTAGGAGAAAAATTCGAGGAGAGAGTGGAATTTTTCTATTGGACAGCACCATTACACGATATTAACTACGCAATACTGGCAAACAATGAACCCGCACTAGGTTTAGCAAGAACAGAATTGTCACAACGAATGATAAAAATTGGAATTATGCCAAAATCATAATTAGAAAGAGACGGTTAAACCGTCTCTTTCTAATTCTTTGTACCTACAACCAATTACATCAAACCCATACCAGGTTCAGCACCAAAAAGAGTCGCCCCTAACTCCTCATAAAGAGCAGGTGACACCCAGCGATGTGCAGCACAACCATGTGCATCACGAAGCTTACGCTCTAGCGGACTATCCATTCGAAGACCACTGGTCCCCGAAGTGTTGTGAATGAGATCAACAGCCCTTAAACAAGCTTGTGCACCATGTGTACAAGCAAGTCGAGCATTCTGAGTCGTTTCCCATGAAGGCTGTGCAGGGCCATCCAAGGACCAAGTCAATTCATCTGTAATAGCAGTCATTGACTCCATTACATATGCACGACAAGCACGCACAGTAGCTTCAGCCTCACCAAGGCGATATTGTGCCAAGGGCTTATCCTTCAACGTTGAAGCAGACATCAGAGGTGTCTTATTTTGGGCAAGCTCAACGAAAGAATCGATCGCTCCTCGAGCTACACCTAGTGCAGTTCCAACCTTGTTGTATGAAAGTCGCATCGAGACCGGAATTCGATACACTGGGTTAGGATGACGTGCAGGTAACATAAGCTGTATAGGCTCATGCCTGTCAGGCACAAACGCACCATCACTCTTAATATGATGGCTCCCAGAGCCTCTTAGACTAGCCATATTCCAAGTATCTTGAATTTCAAACTCTTCCTTATTAATGAACCACATATGCATAGAAGGCATTCCATTCTCATCAAGAATAGGTTCGCCCGCATCATTAACAAGAGGAGCATTCTGAAAAGCCCAGGTAGAATTATGACAACCACTCATAAAAGAAGTTTCCGCCCAAACTTTATATCCGCCATCCACTTTTTTAGCATGTGGAGTAGCACTCGTTCCCGGGCCTCCACCTCCACACATGATGACACCTGGATTATCAAGAAAAACTTCTTTCACATGTTCTTCAGGCAAACCACCTGCGGCCATCGCATTAATTTCAGAACCAATCATCACATTCCAACCAACCGATCCATCGATAGCAGCCATCGCCTCAAGTACGTCTATCGTTTCTTGGACAGATGCATCCTCACCACCGTATTCAGTAGGACATGTAAAGAGGAAAATGTTTTCTTTTACCATTTGGTCTGTAAGCCAAGGCGGTAAATGTCGGAGTTGCTGAGCCTCTTCGGCGCCTTCCACAATCGCGTCACGCATATTGTTGATTCTTTCAACAACAGTACCTTCTAAATTATGACCATTTTTTACTTCTGCACTTGCCATTCTTCACTCCAAAATAATTACTAATATAGGGTAGCTGCAGTATAGGGCATTCACTATTCAAAGAGTAATTCCATCAACTTCCAAAAATCAATTAGAATCCTCTTCAGGAGATGTTATGGAAATTCAGGGAAAAGTCGCCATTGTATTTGGCGCAGGGACAGAAACAGGGAGAGCAATAGCCTTAGCTCTTGCAGCAAAAGGTGCTTCTATCGTTGCTGCCGATAGTGACACACCCAGAGCTACAGAAACAATCCAAATCATGCAAGGTTCTCGCCAAGCACTGAGTGCAGGAGCTGGCAGTGGAACCTTTTTCCATTGTGACGCAAACAAAATAGATTCCCTAAAACATCTCTTTAACGTCTCTGACAGAGTTTTTGGAGGGATCGATATTGTTTGTAACCAAGTCGATACAGAAAGCAATATTGACGAATGGCTTGGGAAAGGATTCAAGGAAATCTTAGATAGCAAATCTGCAGATATGAATGGGGCACTCGGAAGCACGCAGCAAGCATTACATTATATGAAACGTCGTGGCGCAGGAATTGTAGTGAATGTGCTATCAGAAACCTCAAATAAACAGAACCCTAACGACAAATCAATTCAGGCTTTTAAAGAATCGTGTAGCACACCTGCTGAAACAGACAAGATACAAATTAGCCTAGTTATAGAAGCTGAAACAGAAAGCGCAGAAAGCACTGCAGCAACAATTGTTTCTCTTATCGAAAATGATAATTCTGCAGGCGAAGTGATTCTACATAAATAAAAAAGACTGGAAGTCCTAACAGGCTTAATAAATTTTCAGACAAGGAAAAAAAATGGGAACGGTACTGGATAAACTAAGAGTAGTCGATGTGAGCGAAGGTCCCATAGGTGGAATAACGACGACGGTTCTAGCTGATTTTGGTGCAGAAGTAATAAAGGTAGAAAGACCGACAGGAGACCCTTGGAGAAATCTTCCCAATTCACCAATTTGGCTACGTGGAAAACAAAGCGTAAGCCTTGATTTACAAACCGACGATGGTAAGCAAGAACTTTTAAAACTTATTGAAACTGCAGACATTTTTATTTGCAATGAAAGGCCAGAAACTGTCAAAAAAATGGGTCTTTCTTATAACGACTTAGCCGCTAATAACCCGGAGTTGATCTACTGCTCAATAACGGGGTTTGGAAATACTGGAGAATATGCAAATTACTCAGATTATGAAGGTGTTGTAGCGGCAAAATCAGGACGCATGCTGCGTTTTGCAGAAATTGCCGATCGAGATGGTCCAGGATATCCAGCCGTCCAAGTCGGTTCACACGCATGCTCGCAATTAGCTATTTCGGGGATTTTAGCTGCATTGCATGCCCGGGAAGAAACGGGAACAGGACAATTAGTAGAAACAAGTATTTTGCAAGGATTGATGCTCTATGACCTAGTTGCATTACTCAGAACTCAACTAGAACGACGCTTCCCTGAAGAATTCGCGGCAGATCCCCATTATGCTCGCCTAAATTCCGGAATGTTGCCCACACTTAATTATCACCCTGTGCAAACAAAAGATGGTTATTGGATACAAATGGGAAATCTTCTTGCACATCTCTTTGACAATTTTATTGCAGCAATTGGCCTCACTGATATTTATTCTGATCCTCGTTATGCAGGACTACAGGGGGAGTGGACTAACGAAGCAAGAGAGGAATTAAGAGACAAAATTCTACTTCGTATGCAAGAAAAAACACGTGCAGAGTGGATGGAAATTTTTATTGATCATGGAGGCATAGCAGCGACTCCTTATACCTCTACACAAGAGGCTTTGGATAACCCAGACATTATTGCCAATAACCACGTACTCGAAAAAACACACCCTAAACTTGGTTCAATAAAAGAGATCGGCCTACTTGCAAAACTAACGAAAACCCCAGGGATGGTTGGTCAGAAAGAGCCCGCAATAGGCGAACATAACGAGGCAATACAAAATGAAATTAAAGAAAAGCGATCGCGTGAAAATAAGGTAACCGATCAACAAAAAAGAAATGGACCTCTACAAGGTCTAACCGTAATTGAACTTGCAACAGTCATTGCGGCTCCCCTAGGAGCCGCAATATTAGCGGATCTCGGAGCACGCGTTATAAAAGTTGAACTCATAGGTGGTGATCCTTTTCGTAAAATGGGGCTTGGTGGGTTAGGTGCTGGTCGTGTCAACGCCGGTAAAGAAAGTATTTCAATAGATCTAAAAAGCTCTGAGGGACAAAAAATACTACATAAACTTATCGAAAAAACGGACATTTTAATCCACAATTATCGCCCTGGTGTACCTGAGAGGTTGGGAATTGGTTACGAGAAATTGTCAGCAATTCAGCCGCAATTAGTATACATATCCGTCAATGGTTATGGTCCTGATGGCCCCGGAGCACACCGCCCTTCAACACATCCGATTCCTGGCGCCGGTATCGGTGGGGCAGTTTGGCAAATGGGAAATGGTAAACCAAAACCATGTGCAACTTTGGAGGAAATTAAGGACATGTCTCGACGTTTGTTTCGAGCAAATGAATTGAATCCAGATCCAAACACTTCTGCCGTAGTGGCAACAGCTGCTTTGCTTGGTATTACTGCTCGAAATCGAAAAAATATTGGTCAACAAATTTTTGTTGACATGTTTGGTGCCAATGCTTGGGCTAACTCAGATGACTTTATTTCATATCCAGGAAAACCCGAGCGTCCGGATATAGATGAAAACTTGTACGGTCTTGGAGCAACGTATCGGCTTTATAAAACTTCCCAAGGCTGGATTTTCCTAGCGCTGGTACAGGACAGTGAATGGAATAGATTTTGCGAATTATCTGCTTCGAAAAACCTTCTCGCAAATAAAAAATTTTCAACACAAGAAAATCGAAGACTAAATGAGAGCGAACTTGTACAAATTCTAGAGGCTCTTTTCCGTGAAAGAAAAGCCTTCGAATGGGAGAAATTACTTGCCACAGAAGGAATTGGTTGTGTAGAAGCAGATAATCAGACCGAGGGTGAATTCTGGACAGACAACCAACATGTTCGAGAAAACAATCTAATTATTAAAGTCAAAGGACAAAACTATGGGGAGCATTTTAGGCACAATGATCCAATACAATTTAGCGGTGGAAATGCAGCCAAAACCTCCACTCCTCTAGCAGGTGAACACACAAAGACAATTCTTTCAGAGTTAGGCTACTCACAGAAAGACATAGAATTGCTTATTACTAATACGACCGTTTGGATCGAGGAACCTAACCCCTTTTCATAATTAGATACGCATAAAGGATATTAAAATGAAAATAATAAAATCATCTGATGGAGCAACCGATAAAATCACAGAGATGTCAATCTTTGAAGGCGGTGATGTATGGCGACGACAAATAGCGAACGCACAAACGACAGAAGGCGAAGATTTTAGTTTTTCAATTGTCCAATTCTCCGCTGGGGCAAAAACGAAATTACACACCCATTCAGGTGATCAGATCCTTTACTGTCTAGCAGGAATAGGTGAAGTTGGTGCAAATGGCAAAACAGAACTTATTAGTGTTGGCGATACTGTTGTGATACCAGCGAATGAGATTCATTGGCATGGTTCAGGAGATTCTGGCTCACCTATGACCCACATAGCCCTAACAAAAGCAGATAGCGAAACGGAAGTACTTTAAAAGAACTTCTAAGAAATAATGCCACTCTGTCTTAGCTCATCAAGTTCTACATCATCGATTTGAAGCAACGAACGAAGAATCTCGTCCGTGTGCTCACCATATAAAGGTGCAGGAGTTAACGGAACTTCAGAATCTGACAACCGTGCTGGCATTCCCATCACCTGAACATCACCTGCTTCAGGATGCTTAAGTGTTTGTATCAAACCACGTTCCTTGAGATGAGGATCAGTGAAAAGTTCCATCGTATCAAGCGTCGCAGAGCACGGGACACCAAAAGATGCAAGATAGTGCATCGCATCATATTTGCTTCTTGCACGTGTCCATGTAGCGATTATTTCGTAAAGGGCTTCCACATTCTCTAACCGAGCACGCCAGTCTTTAAAGCGCTCATCATGTAGCATTTTGGGCTCCTCGATTGCCGTACAAAGTGCATCCCATTGTTTATCAGTTACAACCATAATAAAAATATGATCGTTGGCTCCACCGGGTTTACATGGGTAAACATCTGTTGGTGGACCACGACGATTTCCATTACGTTTTGCACCTTCTGTTCCCCACGTACGCAAACCCGCAGTACGCATAAATAAGGTAACTGCTTCTTGCATAGAAAGTTCAATCAATTGTCCCTTACCTGTTTGCTGCTTCTGAACATATGCAGCTGTTATGGAGAGTGCCATTTGCGCCCCTGAACCCGAATCACCAATGGTCGGGGTCGGTGTCATCGGGGGTCCATCACGTTCACCAGTTACAGAAAATGCCCCAGCAGACGCCTGAGCAACCCAATCATAGGCACGATATTGAGAATAAGGCCCACTTAAGCCAAAGCCC
>CAWVTC010000013.1:0-19053 GCA_963933025.1 uncultured Dehalococcoidia bacterium
TAAGTGAAATTTCGCGAGTGACTTTTGTCATTAAGGAAACTTCATTACCACCTACTGAAAAGTCACGACCATTAACGTTTTGTGCCGCATCTGTACAGAGGTAAACTACTAGAGGAGCAATAAGTTCTGGGCGCATCGCATCCAATCTTGCTTCAGCATCGGCCGGCGTTTGTTCGGTTTCTTCAGCCTCTTCTCCACGTGCTGCAAGCCGACGTTGACGGGCTTGCTCCATTTCAGGTGAAAGGGTTAGTCGTGTACCTGCTGCTGGTCTGATGGCATTAACGGTTACCCCATATCGACCCAGGTCAAGAGCACAAGTACGGGTTAATCCAACGATCCCTTCTTTTGCTGCGGCATAGTTTGCCTGTCCCATATTTCCTAACCCCGAGCTTGATCCGGTGTTAACAATTCTTCCCGATCTTTGTTGCCGAAAAATAATTCCTGCATATTTTGTAGTCGTAAAATGGCCCTTTAGGTGTACATCAATTACCTGATCCCATTCCTCCTCCGTCATGTTAAAGACCATTCGATCCCGGAGGATTCCTGCATTATTAATTAAAATATCCAATCCACCAAAAGCTTCAATAGCAGTTTTTACGATGTTTTCTCCGCCTTCCATAGTTGCAACTGAATCAAAATTTGCTACAGCTTCTCCACCTAAAGCCTTGATTTCATTAGCAACTTCTTCAGCTGGACGTGCATCGGCACCTTCTCCACCTACAGAACCCCCAAGATCGTTGACTACGACTTTAGCCCCTTCTTTTGCCAATAGAAGAGCTTCGCCACGGCCAATTCCTCGTCCTGCACCAGTAACAATTGCAACTTTGCCTTCAAGTCTTTTGCCCATAAGATTCCTCCGAATTAATCGTAAGTATATTTCGTATGCCGAATCGTATCATGCTATGGGCCATTAAACTTCCTAGATGCTGCCTCAATCCCATCTGAGATTAATAGCTGAATTACTGTACTAGTTTGTTTTATCGTAGTTGCAAGTACTTTTTCTTCTGATCCTTTTGCTGCAGTTAAAACGTAGTTGGCAATTATTTCAGGATCGTATGTAGGCTGTCCATTTTCTTCTGGCCTACCTATACCTATACGTAAGCGGATAAAATCTGATCCAACTTCTTCAATCAGACTTTTAATACCGTTGTGTCCACCAGAACCTCCCCCAACACGTAACCTGAGACTTCCGATTGGTAAATCAAGATCGTCATAGATCACGATAGTTTGTTTGATGGAGCTACCAGTTTTAGTAAGTGCTGAATGTACGGCCTTCCCACTTGTATTTACATAAGACCGAGAACGAACAAAATATACTTCTGAGGAATCGATAGAGGTACTGCCTAAGCGTAATAGTTTACCTGATGCTGCTAGCTTTACTTTTTCTTGCTGAGCAAGATAAGCAAGGGCTCGTGCACCTATGTTATGACGTGTATTTGAATATTGTTCGCCTGGATTTCCTAGGCCCACGATCATCCAGATATCGTTCTCTAATTCTGGCTTAACTTTTTTTAAAAAATTTCCAAGTTTCACAATACCCTCAAACTAAAACATGCTCCCATGAAATAGCCAATAGCAAGCCAAAGTGGCGTCTGATTCAGCTCACCGCTATAGTGATAATCAATGCTCATTGACCTGCATTCCCATACATGGCCGCGATCCCATGATAGTGTTTTGAATCCTGACGACCTAATTGAACGTGCTAAGAAGGCGGGCCTTGATGGCATTGCATTTACTGAACATGATGTCATATGGGAGAAAAGTGAACTTGAAGAAATTCGAGCAAAGCATAACTTTTTAGTTTTGGCAGGTGTTGAAATAAGCACTGATGATGGTCATATTTTGACTTTTGGTTTGGATAAGTATGTTTTTGGAATGCATAGAGCCGAAGAGCTAGCTCAATATGTTGAAACTTCTAGTGGTGTGATGATTGCTGCACATCCTTATCGTCGGCAAATGCCTTGGGTTCTTGATGATGATGAGCAGTACGAAAAGTCGCTTGAGAAAGCAACACAAAACCCATCATACGAATTCTGTGCTGCTTTAGAGGAGTTAAATGGTAGAGGCTCAGATGCTGAGAATGATTTTGCTAGACAGTTATGTGAGCGAATGGAATTACCAGGTACAGCTGGTACTGATTCGCATGCAATTTCTGATATTGGTAAATGTGCAACATTTTTTGAGCGTGATATCGAAGATGAGAGCGAACTAATCGCTGAAATTAAGGCCTCCCGTTTTTATGCTGTTGATCTACGAAGTGGTGCTCCTATTGCAAGTTCTAGGTCAATTTCCTAATTGTGCTTCACCTAAGGTAATATCAGTTGTAGTATTCAACGGTAGAATTTTGCTAGAAGGATTTCACGAATGACTTACATTATTACTACGCCATGTGTTGATGTCCAAGACCAATCTTGTGTTGAAGTATGCCCCGTCGATTGTATTTACTTCGATGAAGGGGAAGACCGCATGCTTTACATTCAGCCTGATGAGTGTATTGATTGTGGTGCCTGTGAGCCCGCTTGTCCGGTAACTGCTATTTTTGCTGAGGACGATGTGCCTTCAGAAGAAGAAGCTTATGTTGCGATTAATGTTGATTGGTTTGAGGATAAAGCTGCTGTAAGAGCGAAAGTTAATGAGCTGAAGCCAGCATAGACTTTAAGGATTTATTGTTTAAATAAAGACTTGAGATATTGGAGCGGTGTTCACTGCTCTGAGCATTGGTGCCCCTAAGCAATTAAGGAGATTTGGATGTCTGACACTATACAGGCGGTACATAGAAATGTTCTGGGGAAGAAAGTTAAGCGCCTCAGAGAAGAAGGTGTGTTGCCTGGAAATATTTATGGGCGTGGCTTACCGTCAATTGCTATTCAGATAGATAGTCGGGATTTTCGTAAAGTAGTGTTGAGTGTAGGTATTCGATCCATGTTCCAGCTTTTGCTAGAAGGTGAGTCTGATCCTAGACATGTCCTTGTTCGGCAGTTAGCACGTTCTGGTGGTACTGGTGACCCAATTCACGTTGATTTTTACCAAGTGGATCTAGATCGACCAATTCAGACGACGGTATCAATTAATCTTATTGGCATTGCTCCGGCTGTTTCTGATTTGGCTGGTACGCTTTTACAGCACCTTGAGACTGTGCAGGTGCGTTGCTTGCCTCTCAATATACCCAGTTCATTTGAAGTGGATGTTTCGAGCTTAAATACTTTTGAAGACAGTATTAAAATCACGGATGTTGATTTCCCGGAAGGTGTAGAAATATTGATATCTGAAGATATGAGTATTGCAGGAGTTCAACCACCACGTGTTCTTGAAGAGACTGTTTCAGAGACTGATGAGGAACTAGTTGAAGGTGTTGAATCAACCGAGCAAGATGATTCGATATCTACTACTGCTACAGAATCGTCTGAGGAGTCATAGGTTTCTAGCTAGTGGCTAAATCTGATCGTGAATATCCTGCAGAACCATCCATTGCTGCATTACGAATTTTTCTAGACTGGTTCGGTCGTACTTCAGCTAGAAGCACAAGGATCGTAGACGAAAATTTTTCTGAAAGCAGAGATGTGCTTCAAGCGAATGTAAAGATTGGTAGACAATGGGATTTAGCATGTACTGTTGTGGATACGTTGTCATCTGAAGCTAATCTTAATTATGAAATTACAAGAGCGGCAATTGAATCACGATTAGATACCGAAGAATTAAGTGTTGCTTTATGGCCACCGCGTGCTGCTCCACTTCCTGAGGGAGAGCCAGGATTATCTGAATTAATTTTGGCAATTCGAGAAGCAAAGCCGCTAAGTGAAACCGATCTCCGCTTGGAAATTAGGCGACCTGTGCATATTTATCTAAGGAGAACTTCTACTACAGGATCTGTAGTAACAGTTCTTGGAGGCTTAAGTCATATGTGGGCACAATTTACGAATCGAGTACCTGGTTCGTTCCAACTGGAGTCTACGGAATTGCATCGCTTACCACATAGCGAAACAGAGAGAGATGAATTAATTGAAGTAATTGTTAATGCTGCTGTCCAACCTGACATTGATGATGGGCGAACTTTGCCGGCAATTGACGCATGGACTGCGACACCGTTGAGAGAATCTGATCTGGGAACCGTTATAGGTTCCTCAATCCAGCCGAGTGATACACAAGCATCATTGCTGCGTCGTAATTTGAGGAAGTTGTTAATCTCACAACGAGATATTCAGGCGAATATAAAATCTCCTAGTGCACTTATTATCGTGGGTTCTGCTCTGACTGCTGATGAAGAAAAACTTTCCTGGATTTTAAAGGGAATGGATCCGTCGCTTTATACGAGGTTTTCTATACTGGTAGTCTTGGTAGATGGTCTTATAAAGCCAATAATTGTTCCTCAAGATGGTTCGTTGCCTTGGGATGTTCCTTTGCCAACCTAAGTCTACTGAAATAGAGGTCCCCCTTTGTCTAATACTTCACCTGACTTATTGATAACGCTGGGACGTTCTTCACAGTATCCATTGTTCTCGCATTTATCAAACGAGAATGCTTTCAAAGTTTTGTCGTAACTAATATTCCAAGTTCCTAGTACAAGGCTGTTGATTCCTTGTGAGTTCTCTTTCTCTAGAATTTTAATCAACGCTGCAATTTCTTCTTTTCCCATCACGATCTCCAGTGGGTTATTTTTGGTATGCTAACTTTATCCTGAAAAGTTTTTCAATGAGAACAATATTCATAGGAATTGGATAACATCTCATTTCTTAAATATATGACAGAATCGCAGAAATCTACTAATAATTTATGGCTTGCAGAAGAGTTGTGGGATTTGGGTGCCATCGAATTCGGATCGTTTACTCTTGGGCGTACGGCAGTGAATTCACCCATATATATAAACTTGAGGAAATTAATTAGTCGACCTACTGCACTTGCACGATGTGCGGAGATTATTCGAGCGGAATTAGAAGCCTTAGTTTCGATGCGGAATCCACAAGTCCGACCCTTTACTTTGGTTGTCGGAGTTCCTTTTGGGGGATTACATGTGGCAACGGCTTTTTCTCTTCTTGTAAATACTCCGATGATTTATTGCCACTCTTCCTCTGGGGAAAAAGAAGGTGAGATTGAAGGAAACTTTGTTACTGGCCAATCTTGCCTAATTATTGATGACTTAATAACGGGTGGAGGTAGTATTTTAGAAACTAGCTTAAATCTTTCGAAAGCAGGATTGGTAGTACGAGATGCAGTTACGTTAGTAGACCGCCAAGAGGGAGGTGTAGAGGCATTACAGAGGAAAGGTATCAATCTTGTGAGTGTTCTCACTTTGGAACAAATCGCTAACTATCTTAGGTATTCTGAAAGAATTAGTAATTCTCAGTTTGAAGACGTACTCCATTACCTACGTCGGGGAAAAAGCTGATCTTAAAAAAACTAATCCGATTTTTCATCTACGTAGACAGGAGAATTTTGATAGCAATTTAAGGTAGTTGGACAGTAGCTATCCCTGGCGATGTACGTTGTCCATCAGGATTCTCAGTCCAGATTTCTAAATCCACTAACTTTTCTCCGTTTTCCTCATACTTCCTAGTGACGATGCCTTTGCACTGGATATCTTGGTCCGGAAAGTCCATGCCCCTATATGAACAACCAACTTTCTTAATTGAACCTTCATTGCCAATCCAGTCATGCAACAATTGACCCAAAAATGCGTGTTTTAGTGCGCCGTGAACAATGATATTTTCGAGTCCTGTAGCTTCTGCAAAATTATGGTCGTAGTGGATTTGATAAAAATCTCCTGAAGCTGCTGCCCAATGAACTAGTTGTTGTGTGTTGCAATTTTTTGCAAGTGTGGGGATTTCCATCCCCTCACTAACTGTATCCCAAGTTGTAGACATATTCTCTCCTAATACCGGATTCCGGTTCCTGTTACGATAGCAACGGTTTTACCCGCTTCATTTTTATAAACGGTTTTGGATGTTGTGATTAACATTTCACCCAAACGACCTTGTCTTTCTTCAATTGATGAGACGTGGTTTGTTGCAGTTAGAATATCACCCGCGCAAATTTGTCCCATATATTCGACGTCTGTTCCGCCATTTAACATTCGTTTTAAAGGTCTGCTTGGTTCTGGGTTAGGTCGACTACCTCTTGCTTCACTTGCTCGATTAGGGTTGAAGATAGGAGTTCCTAAATATCCTGCAGGTGCAGGCAGGTTTTGATACCCAGCTTTTTTTGCTTCTTCTTCATCATAAAAAACAGGATCGGTATATCCCACAGACCTAGCGAACATACGCACTGAAGTTTTGTCTATTTCTAAAGTCCAAGGTTCAGATTCTACCCCGACTGTTGCTTGCATCTCCTCTGTTATTAAGGAATCTTGCTCAACCATTTGTCCCTCCAAATAAGTCGTCTCAGCGAACAATACCTGCATCTGCTTGCCTCGTAAAATTTTCTATCCGCTAATATAATCCTTTTCTTTAGTTTTTAGGTGATAAACATCATTGAGTGAACGGATTATTCGAGAATCTTCACTCGCTAGAATTGTTGAGATTGATGTATGAGCGGGGCGAAAGAGCATATCAAGTGGAGTTTTAAGCAGATGTCCTAAGTAGGCATTAATAACACCTCCGTGAGCTGCAACAACAACTCGTTTTCCTATATTCGCAATTATAATTCCTTCAATTGCGTTTACAACGCGTTGACGTAATTCATGACTATGTTCACTTTGTGGGTAAACATCCCATGAATTTTCTTTCGCCATGCGTTGGCGCATGGCAGCTAGTGTCTGCTTCCCAAACACTTCTTCAGCGCTCAATTCTTGAGGTGAATCCCGAAACATTTCAACTTCTCTAAGGTCATTTATTACTATTGGTTTCAAATTGTGATGTCGTGCAATTTGCTCACCTGTACTAAATGCTCTTTTTAACGGACTTGCATATACAGTTTCGATTTTAGTTGTTGATAGAGATTGCCCAACTAGTTCAGCTTGTTTGTTCCCGAGTTCGCTTAGAGGAGGATCTACTTGGTCTCCTATAGTTCTTTTATAGAATTCCGTTATATTTTTGGCAGTAGCAGTTGTTTGCTGTCCGTGTCTAATCAAGAGGATTTCTGTGTTAAGTTCAGCACCAAATGTGCTCACAGATTTCGAGATTTCTGCAATAGTTTGTTCTTTAGTAGTCATGTTTTTTTGCTAATCCTGTTTTTAATTTTTATTACCAACGTTGTCCTGGAGGTGGTTTTCGTTCGAGGTTGTTTCCCACTGCGGGCATAGCTGTGGCTTTTTCTGACCATGGCCAAGTGTTGTTTGGCGCAAAGTTTCCCGGTTCAGATGTTGTCAAAGCTGATGCAATCATAAGCGCTCTTTTTGTTCCAGCCACGTCATGTACTCGAAAGATACGTGCTCCTTGTGCATATGCTAATCCGGTACTGATGTGTGTTTCTAAATCTCGTTCCTCTGGATTACGTCCACTGATACTGCCAATATAGTTTTTGCGCGAGTGTGCAAGTAAAATTGGTAGGCCAAAAGTACCTAATTCTCCTAATCGGCGAAAGATCTGAATATCGTCATCATGGCTTTTCCCGAAAGCGATTCCTGGATCAATAGCAACATATTCAAGATTTTTTATCGACTTTTCGATATCTAACAATCGATTGGTCATCCAATCGATTGTTTCGGCCATGACATCTTCATACTCAGGTGGGGGGATAACTCGTTGTTTAGGGACTGATTGATTAAAATTCAAGACGTAGCCTGCTCCTGCTTGGGCAGCTTCTTCGAGAGCGCCTGTACCGACAGTATGACCTGAAATATCATTTATAATTTCTGCTCCAGCATCTATAGCGGTTTGTGCGACTTCCCTTTTATATGTATCAACTGAAATACAAAATCCGTCTTGGGCTAAAGCTTTTACGACAGGTATCACCAACTCGATTTCTTCTTTTACAGTAAGTCTTGGTCTACTACCACGTGCAGATTCTCCTCCTATATCAATTATTGATGCGCCTGCGGTTTTGAGTGAATAGGCATGCTTAATGGCTTCGGAAATGTTATCTCCAACTCCTTCACCAGAGAAGGAATCGGTTGTGAGATTTACGATTCCCATAATAGTTGGTTGATCAAGCGCAAAAGTTTGATTTTTTGAACGCCATATTTTTTTAGGATGGAGATAGCGTTGCAAGGCTGATGTATGTTTGCTATTTCGCTTAGCTAACTCTTTTTCAAGTAATTCCAGTTGTTCATATGTTCCTGCGACACGGGTTACATTTTTTTTCTGGTTCGAACTCAATTTGCATGTAGTTGTGGCCTCTCTAACTAGTTGATGTTCTGCTCCAAAAAAAAGTACATGATTTGCTTTGTTATCAGTTGCTTTTTGTGCAGTCGATGGAGGAACTACACGAAATTTAGGAATGACGCTTACCATAATTTTCCTGTTGCTAATTTACGGATTTGCCAAAGGTGTTCAAGGTCGTGATGGTATAAGTCTCGAGCAAGGTCCAGAATCGACAATTTCCCTCTATAGGGATGTTGCCCTTGATACGCCCATTCTTTCTTTGAAAGCTCATACATTAAGTAAAATGTTTTCTCGCGTGCTTTTTGAAATCGCCATAGAGCATTATCAAGGTTTGTAGCAGCACAGTCATTTTCCAAAGGTAAGGCATCAAGGTCTACATGTTGTAATATTTGCCCGGTTCTTTTTTTGATTGTTCGAATTTGTTTGGCTATACCGATTTCTACATCTCCAAGATGTATGGAGACAGCTAGAATGCTTGAATCATTAGTGCTGTTGTAACAGTGGGATTGATCTCCCATAAAAAGAACTTTTTCTATTTCACCTGATGATTCAAAAAGAGCTTTTAAGAAAAAAGTTGAGTTGTTACGTGCTGTAGATTGCCTCAATGAAAAGGTTCCTATCGTGATTTTGTGCGATTGTACCCTTTTTAATTAATGATCACATATAAATTGTTTTTTGTAGGACAAGTGTTTCTTATCAGATCGATTTACTTGTTTCGATTGCTGGATATCTAACCTGATTTTCTTAAATAGTTTAGGATTCTCCAATGCGGGTCACTCGGACAAACCCTGAATGGTCATGGAAGCGTGCAAGAGGAGTCTCTGTAAGTGACACTTATATAAGCCATACAGATGCTGTAAAAGAAACAAAACCACAAGAGACTCCAGCCCTACATCGTACTTTAATGCGAGGGTTCGAGGAGTTTCTAGAAGCTAATTTAGGTGTTGCGGCTGAAGAAATAGAAGAAGGAACCATCCCTGGTAATCATGCTCTTTTTGCTAGAAAAGTATTTATTGGAAGCCGTGAGGAGTTTATATCGGATTGGTATAAGGCGTATGGCCCTTTGCAGCTCGGGTTTGCCGCTAAGTTGCCGGATGAAGTTGGTGTGAATAGGGGGAAATTTAGATCACGTCGTAATCGTATTGATTCTTTTATCGAAGAAGCTAGCATTGTCTGGTGGGTTGTTAATGTCTTAGATCGTTTCGGTGGAATTGCAGCATATAGGAATTGTTCAGCCTTAGATCTACGTGAGCTAGATATTTCTAGTGCTGGCAACTTGGTTTTAGAAGTACCTAATCCAATGCTAACCTCTGCTAGATGGGGGGCTGCTATAGCTGCTCGAAAAGGTGAAGGTGTTGGGCAGTTAAAACGGTTAGGTAATAAAAATGTTCCAAGCAGTACATGGCAAGTTCCGTTTAGTGCATTGATTAAGTGGGTGATCGAGTATATTGATCACTACCTTAAAGAGAATACGTACTTTAAAAATGAAGGGCCGTGGGATATGCCTAGAGATAGATTTGGGAGGAAGAATCCTGCCAAATCAAAGGATGATACGATTGGCCATAGGATTACGACGGTTGCGCAGCCACGAAATCTTAGTGGATACATATGGCTATGTATCCAGCATCAGCTAGAAGAGACTCCAAATATTGATTATTACCCATGCAAGCATTTTGAAATTTGTGGTCAAGAGCTAATAGGTACGGAAACAGTGACGAGACGTATGTATTGCAGCGAATCTTGCCGGGTTAAGAAATATACTGCGACAGCTTAATCCTTATGCGTTTGTGACTGTTTGTTAGCTTGAGAAAGTTTTTCATAATGGTGATATTTAGAACTCGTTTGCTAGCGAAGATTCCGTGCAAAGTGTTAAGTTTTAAGCAGAGCGGTATTTGTCTGGCAGAGTGGGCATTCAATAGGATCAAATGTTTCGATTTGTAATGTTATACATGCATATAGTGGAATTCCAAAATCTATTGAGCCACCACTTCGATCTACGAGTATCGCCACTCCAACTACTTCAGCTCCCGCGTGCTTGACTGCATCAATAACATCTCGAACACTTCCTCCTGTTGTAAGTACGTCATCAATTATAAGGACACGATCCTTTGGCCCAAGAGTGTATCCCCTACGGAATTCGCGACCTCCTTGTGCTGAACTTTCAGCTATAAGTGAGCGGATCCCCATTTGACGTGCTACCTCAAAGGACAAAATGCCTCCTCCAGTAGTAGGGCCAGCGACAGTGTTAATTCCAAACCCAAGAAATTTCCGAGAAATTTCTTGGCATAGTTTCTCAGTGATATCTGGTTGTTGTAGCAGACGAAACTTTTCGATGTAAGTATCTGCATGCAGTCCGCTGGTTAGTTCGAAATGTCCATGGAGAACAGCTCCTAGGTTTTCAAGTTGATTAGTATGATTTTTAGACATATCTTTTCTATCCTATTTTAGCGTAAGTCATGTTCAGACTTGATCGGACCAAAAGCATCTAGTGGCCAATACAAAAAAATTGCTTTCCCTGCAATATTAGTTATTGGAACTAACCCAATATTGATGCTTCGGCTATCCAAACTATTGTTGCGATTATCACCTAGGACATATATAAATCCATCAGGAATCACTATTACAGGATAATCTCCTGTCCAGTATTGGTTGAGGTAGGGTTCTTCTAGAGGATAGCCATCGATATAAACTCTACCTGAAGCTATCTCCAATGTGTCTCCAGGAAGGCCTATTGCACGTTTAATCAATTCTTTGTTACCGCCTACAGGGTCTTTGAATACGACGATATCGCCATGCTTGATTTCTCCAAAAATAAATTTTCTTGAGTTTTGAGGTACATCCCAACCAGGTATAACTTTCGAAAACCGATTCAGATTTATCCAGGAGTAAGACCACCTATTTACTATTAGAAATTCTCCGTTATCAAGACCCGGATACATTGACAAGCCTTCTACTTGGTAGTTATGAACCATCACTCGAATTGTCATGAAAACCAAGAGTACCAAAAGAACAGTTTCAATTAGTTCACAGATTATTTTGCGGGTAGGTTTTTGCTTTTCTGTATTTCCGGCAATTTCTGGAATTTTTATAATGTCATTTTGGCTGTCTGTGTTTTCTATCTCGACGGCACTTTCTATAAAGGGGGAGGCCTCTGAACGTTCATCTTCAAATGCCTGTACAGATTCATTATTAGCCGTTCCATCTTTAGTTTTATCTACCACAATAATTTGAGATTACCATATGAAGTGACGATCAATTGGATTGATGGATAGTTAACTTTTGCCATGAGGGTAGTGATACACTTCCTCAATATCTGGTTTAGGTTTTTATGTTGCTCATTAATACTAAAGTGAAACTATATACTCTTATAATTTTGTTAGGTGCCTTGTGTTTTACTGCTGTGGCCTGTGGGGATGAGGATTCCAGCCATGGATCGGAAAACTATTACAATTCTGGAGATCAGGGAATTACAGTCACAGGTGTTGGAGAAATTAAGGTTATACCTGATATTGCTATTTTTACTGTTAGTACAGAAGTTGAAGCTAAAAGTGTCAATGAAGCTAGTAGTCGAGTAGGAAGAGTCTCTAGAAGTATGATTGACGAACTTGTCTTAAATGGCGTTGTGCGTGCAGATATTGTTACGAGCTCTATAAATATTTATCCCCGTTATGATTGGTCAAAAGATAGGCAAACACTTGCTGGATATGTTGCATCTGTTTCAGTGAAAGTTACAGTTCGCGAAATTAAAAGAGTTGGTGAAATTCTTGATTCTGTTATCGCAATTGGTGGAAATACTGTTCGGTTGAATGGTTTGGTTTTTGATATCGGAGACCGAACAGAGTATGTAAATTTCGCTCGTGAACTTGCTGCAAAGGATGCGAAGAATCGTGCAGAGCACTTGGCAGTTTTGCATGATGTAAAACTGGGTAAGCCACTCCGAATTAGTGAATTTGAAACTCCTAATTATAGCCAATATGCGAGAGCTGAAATGTATACTGCTTCGGATAGTCTTCCTGTTGAGGCAGGTTCTCTTATAGTAAGTGTTTCATTAGCTGTTCAATGGGCTATAGAAGATTAGGTAAAGCATGTTTTCATGCTTTACCTAATCTATCTATAGCATCTTTCATACCGACAGCAATGAATAAGACAATAAGAAAAATCATGTAACTTACGGGTTCGCCTAAAATAAATCCAAGCACAATAACACTTGTCATTGCAATTGCAATGCTAGGTAAAGTGCGTTTAACAATGAGCATCATTAGTAATCCTATAAGAAGCATAAATGCTCCAGGAATAGGAATTATTCCCATAGCAACTCCTATTGCAGTAGCAGCACCCCTTCCGCCATTAAATCCTAACCAAGGTGGAAAAATGTGACCTAGCACAGCAGCAGTCCCAGCCATCATAATCACCCACGATGTGTCATTAATAAGAACTGTTAGGCCAATTGCGAATCCACCCTTTGCAAGATCTGCAATTATTGCAAAGATCCCGATTTTTAATCCTGTAATACGTTGTAAATTACCTGCTCCTACATTTCCATCCCCAGATGTACGTAAATCGACGTTATATCGCGCTTTTGCGATTATCCATGACAGAGGAATAGAACCTAATAGAAATGACAGAGTGATTGCTATAGTCGCAGTCATTTTGGGAGCATAGCGGATTGTCATTTTTTGTACTTACAAAAAAATATTTACGGTAATCTGTAAGACACACTGATAACATTGCGAAAACTTGAAAACTTATGTAGGAGGGAAACATGGAAGTTCCTATGCTTGTAAACGATTTTCTTTATCGGGCTCGTGATCTTTATGGAGGGAAAGAGGCTGTTGTCGATGGTTCAAAAAGATTTACCTACAGTCAGTTTGCTGAGCGATGTTTTAGATTAGCAAATGTACTTACTAATCTTGGTATTCAGAAAGGTGACCGTGTTGGAATCCTTTCTCCAAATAGTCACCATTTTCTTGAATCATTCTATGGTACTTCCCTTATTGGGGCTGTATTAGTTCCACTTAATTATCGTCTGGTTTCTGCTGATTTCCAATATGCTTTTAGTCATGCCGGTGTACGAGTTATCCTTGCTGATTCTGATCTAACTGATCTTCTAGATGAAATACGAAAAGATCTTCCGAGTGTTGAACACTGGATTGTGGCCTCTTATAACAATGCTCCTATACCGACAGGTTGGCTCGATTGGGATGCCCTAGTTTCCGAGGCCTCTCCTCAAGCTCCACCTTTATCTGAGGTTGAGGAGAACGATCTCGTTTCTATCAACTATACCTCTGGTACGACCGCTCGCCCTAAAGGCGTCATGCTAACCCATCGTAATTTTTATATAAATGCTTACAATTTCATTTCACATTTAGGTATTACGCATGATGATAATGAAATGTGGACATTACCTATGTTTCATTGCAATGGATGGGGTGGTGTCTATGCTCTGACTGCTATGGGTGCTAAGCATGTGATTGTACGTACACCTGAACCAAAGGATCTTTTTCAAATCGTTCAAGATGAAAAAATTACTTTTGCTTGTATGGCTCCTGCGGTATTGGCACGACTTCTAGATTACCCAGATTATGCGAGCTTTAATATTACGACAAAGCCGCGAATTGCTTGTGCCGGTGCACCGCCGCCACTGACGTTCGTGCAGCGACTTGAGAAGGAAATTGGCTGGACATTTATGCAACTATATGGTTTGACAGAAACTGCACCAATTTTAACTATGGCTGAGCCAAAGCCGCATTTAAATTTGGAAGGTGAAGAGCTTTATCGAATTAAAGCTAGAGCGGGGCATTCCGCGCTAGGTGTTAGCTTGCGTGTGATTGGTGAGGGTGGTCATGATGTCCCACAAGATGATGAGACAGTTGGTGAGGTTGCAGCAAGAGGAAATATGATTTTCAAGGGGTATTGGCAACAACCGGAAGAAACTAACAAAGTAGTTCGTGATGGCTATTTTTATACAGGTGATCTTGCAACGATGGATCAGTATGGCTATATCAATATTGTCGATCGGGCTAAAGATGTCATTATTTCAGGCGGCGAAAATATCTCATCTATAGAGGTTGAAGATATTTTGTATAGACATCCGGCTGTACTTGAAGCGGCAGTAGTAGGAATACCGCATGAAAAATGGGGAGAAACACCGCTAGCCATAATTGTTCCTCAGGCAGGGGAGACTCCAAGTCAAGAAGAAATTATTGAGTTTTGTCGAGAAAACCTGGCCCATTTCAAAGCACCGCCTCGCGTTGAATTAGCAGATGCACTTCCCAGAACGGCCACAGGAAAACTCAAGAAATTTGAACTGCGTGATACATATTGGGGAGATAGTGAACGTCGTGTTAATTAATAAGTTGATACAAAGTATTTTTGCTGTGCAAGGTTGAGTTAGAAGGCTATATTAATTACATAAGCTAAGGAGAATTCTATGTCAACTTTCGATACTGTGATAAAGGGTGGAACGATCGTAGATGGACTTCAAACACCACGGTATGTGGCTGATATAGGTATAAAAGATGGTCATATTGCGTCAATTGGTAGGATTGCAACGCATGATGCGAAACAAGTACTTGATGCTGCAGGCTTGATTGTTGCACCCGGGTTTGTAGATTTACATACCCATTATGATTCGCAAATCTATTGGGATCCCTGGTGTACAATTTCTGGTTGGCATGGTGTTACATCAGTAGTTATTGGTAACTGTGGATTTGGCTTTGCTCCCGTAAAGAAGGATATGCAAGATCGTGCAATGCTTACGATGGCGCGTAATGAAGCCGTTCCCCTAGAGTCAATGAAGGAAGGTATGCCTTGGGATTGGGAAACTTATCCTGAGTTTCTTGACTCACTGGAAAGAACGCCTAAAGGCGTGAATGTTCTTTCTTATGTTGGTTTAAATCCATTGCTTATTTATACGATGGGTTTAGAAGCTGCAAAATCACGACCAGCTTCACAAGATGAGCGTGAAAAGATGTGTCAGCTGTTTGAGGAAGCGTTGCAAGTTGGTGGTTGTGGTTTTTCTGTTCAATTAGGTGGCGAGAATTCTGTACAAAGAGATTATGACGGGACACCTATGGCGACAGATTGTATGGCGGAGGAGGATCTTTTAGCATTCGCGCGTGTTTTAAACAAGGTTGGACGAGGATTCTCCCAGATTGCTGGATCGTTGGAAACAGCTGAGAAGATTGCTGAGGTATCAGGCCGTCCAGTTATTTGGAATTTATTAGCGCCAGCGACAGACCAACATGGCCAAAAGACTGCCCCGCACCAAGAAGCTATTCGTAGGATTGATGCAGCGAATTCAAAGGGGTTAAGGGTTTTTGCACAAGCTCTCACAGTAGATGTTGGCTTTGAATTCACACTTGAGGATTGGAATTTATTTGATACAAGCCCAGTGTGGCGTGAGGTGACGTTGGGGAACACTGCTGAACGTATGGAAAAGATGCGTGATCCTAATCGACGCCAAGCTCTCAAGGAAGAATATGACTTGGGAAAAGGTCCGATTGCAGGTGGTGGAACTGAGGAAGGTGTTAAGGAGTCTGGCGGCGGCGCCAATGTGAATGGAATTGCTACTTTAATTGTTGAGGATGTTGAGTCAGCTGCTCTCAAACAGTATGAGGGTCTGCATCTTCCTGAAATTGCGAACTTACAAGGTAAACATATTATCGATGCGTTTTTAGATCTTGCATTAGAGGATAATCTTCAAACTACATTTGCGACACCTCCGCGCCCAACGGACCCTAAAGCTATGGCTGAAGTTGCTAACTCCTCTTTCGCAATACCAGGTGTCTCTGATGGTGGTGCACATACAAAATTTATCACCCTAGGGGCTTATCCTACTGAGTTTTTAAGTCGTTGGGTTCGAGATGGTGAAATTATGGATCTTGAACAAGCACATTGGCGCTTATCAGCTTATCCAGCCTTGGCTGCTGGCATAAAAGACCGCGGTTGGCTACGAGAGGGTGCACCGGCAGATATAATTGTTTATGACTATGAAAATCTTGACATGCTTCCAGTCGAAAAATCTTGGGATTTTCCTGCAGGTGCTTGGCGGCGTATTCGTAAGGCGAAGGGATATCGGTACACTATTGTAAATGGTCAAGTAACCTTTGAAGATCGTGAATGTACTGGTGCAACACCGGGTAAATTGCTGAGGCATGGGTCAGCATAAACGGTTTAAATATTAGAATTTTTCGGCTTTAGAACCTCGCCTGTTTACAGTGTAAGTGTTATGCTTCGCAGCCATATTGTGCTGAATGGGTTGAGGATCTGGTGTCTCTTTCCATGCCCAGTTTGATGAATAGATTGTTGTTCATTGCCCTTTGTTCCTTTTTGATTACAAGTACTGTATTGTCTGCTTCTTGCGATAACGCTGATAATGACTTGCTTATTGTAACTACAACTTCTACTGAGAATAGTGGCCTAATAGATATTTTGATTCCCGAGTTTGAAAAAATTTCGGGATATAATGTGAAGGTAATTGCAGTCGGTTCAGGTGCTGCTATTCGAATGGGTAGACGTGGTGATGTGGATGTTTTGTTGATTCATGCTCCTGATGCTGAAAAGGAATTAATAGAGTCTGGGTTAGCCTTGGAAAGAGTTCCGGTCATGAAGAATTGGTTTGTGCTTGTTGGGCCGGAAGATGATATAGCGGGTATAAAGGGGATGGAAGCAAAGCTAGCTTTCAATGTAATAGCCCAGGTAGGTGCTTCTTTTGTTAGTCGTGGTGATAATTCGGGAACTCATATGCGCGAGCTCCAATTATGGGAAAATGCAGGTTTTTCGGAAGCTCCAAAAAATGAAGAGTGGTATGTTTCAAGTGGCCAGGGGATGGCTGCAACACTCACTATAGCTAGTGAGAAAGGAAGTTATACCTTAGCGGATAGGGGGACATATCTAGCTACATCTTCGGTGACTCGATTAGTTGTTTTGGTTAATGGTGGTGAAGGTATGGAGAATATCTATAGTGTGATTTTATTGAATCCAAAGAGACTTGCTATCAATAATGTTGGTGCTAGTGCTTTCCGTGATTTTATGGTGTCTGATTCGACAAGAATGATTATTCGCAATTTTGGTGTAGAGAAATATGGGGAATCATTATTTACTCCGTTAGTTTTTGATTAGGTGATGGGGGTTTTCGGTGGATTTGCTGGGTAATGCATTTAGTGAAATGTTTTCGTTTTTTCTTGGTAAAGATGGCGATATCTGGTCCACCACTGGTCGTACAGCAGTAATTTGTGCAATTTCCACAGTAATTTCAGCAATCCTTGGTATTTGTTTAGGATTTCTTTTTGCGCTGACTCCTTTTAAAGGGAGAAATGCTTTTGTGGCATTCGCAAATGTGGGCTTGGGAATGCCACCTGTCGTTGCTGGTCTGATTGTGTCAATTTTACTTTGGAGAACTGGTCCTTTGGGATTTTTGGGTCTGATGTATACCCCTTTAGGAATGATAATTAGTCAATGTTTGATTGCAGTACCACTTGTAACAGCAATCACAGTGGGGGCAGTCATGAGCCTACCTCCGGCTGTGCATTTGCAGATTCGTTCAATGGGTGCAACTACTTTGCAAGCGCTGCCAATTTTGGCACATGAGGTACGGATAGGTTTGTTTATAGCGATTATGGCTGGATTTGGAGCTACAATTTCTGAAGTTGGGGCTGCAATGATGGTAGGCGGAAATTTAGCAAATGGAACTCGGGTTTTAACGACAGCTACTGTCCAACTAGTTAGCCAAGGTCAATTTGGGAAAGCACTTGCTTATGGGATGGTTCTTTTGATTCTTGTATTAGGGGTTGCTATTGCTGTGACCAGTATTCAGAGTAAGGCTCGGAAGCAATAGATGAAGAGTATGTCTTGGGCAATTGAAATGTCTGATATTTCAGTAAAACGAGGAGGGCGTGAGGTTCTTCAAATTCAATCCTTTAATCTCGAAAAAAATGAAACTGTTGCGATAATAGGTCCAAATGGTTCTGGGAAATCAACATTTTTACTTGTGGCATCCTTATTGCTCAAGCCTGCGGCAGGTAAAATATCTTATCTTGGTAAACCAATTGTAAGTTCGAACCGTACTTTTTTTAGACGTATGACTGGTGTTGCTTTTCAAGATCCGCTGTTACTTGATAGAAGTATTCTAGAAAATCTTAAAATTGCGCTGAAACTAAAAAGACCAGATTTGAAAGATAGAGAGGGGATTGCTGATTTTTGGTTAAGAAAATTGAGGATCCAACACCTTGCTAATGTTTCTCCTCATCAATTGTCTGGTGGTGAATTGCAGAGAGCTAGCTTGGCGAGAGTTTTTGCGGTACAACCTGATGTAGTGTTCTTGGATGAGCCATTTTCGGCCATTGATGAGTTTGATCGTCCTAGTTTGTCTGGTGATGTGAAGGACTTAATTACTGAGTCCAATGTGGCTTCTTTAATCGTTACGCATGATGTTTCAGAGGCAGTTATTCTTGCAAATCGTTTAATGGTCATGTCGGATGGTGGTATTGCTCAACAGGGGAGTGTGGCTGAGGTGCTTGCGAACCCAGTTTCCGCTGAAGTTGCAAAATTGTTAGGATATTCTGTTTTCTCAGTAGAAGATTTCGCACGAGTGTTTGCGTGTAATCCGCCTGCGGAAAATATTTCAAAAGTGGGAACACAACCAATAATTGGGACTCAAATCTATTTTAAGTTTGAAGATACAGTGGGTTTATTACCTCTAATTGCTCTTAATGAAAAAGGATACAAACGCATCATTGAACTTTCCTCAAGGTCTTATCTTGAAAATGATGCACTTTCTGATCCTCATTTAAATATA
>CAWVTC010000014.1:0-19024 GCA_963933025.1 uncultured Dehalococcoidia bacterium
CTTAGAAGCATAGAACTCTTGCTCACCAGCTGTGAACGTAAAAGGATCCTCACAGTCACGGCAAGGAAGCTGCTTATCAGTAAATGCCATATGGCAAACTCCAAAAAAGTGGTCTTAACAGTGTAGCACTGGTTTCCAGGTATACAATCTCTGAAAGAACCTTTCTCTATGGTACTTTTTACTAGTAGAGAAAAAAGATGCGGGGAGAAGCACAATGTCGGAAGTTATTCAATACGATGTAAATGGTGATGTTGCAACAATTACACTAAATCGACCTGAAGCACTAAACGCTCTAAATGGGCCATTGCTTAAGGAGCTTGCACAATACGGAGCTGATGCTGCAAACGATAAAAAAGTCCGAGCCGTGATTATTACTGGGGCAGGACGAGCATTTAGCTCAGGAGGAGATCTCCGAGGTGTCGGTACGGATGACCCTCTCGATCCGTTAAGAAACGTGGAACAGCTACGAAAATACGAGGAGATTTCACTTCTTCTAGCAGAAATGCCAAAGCCAACAATAGCAGCAATAAATGGAGTTGCTGCAGGAGCTGGTTTCTCGATAGCCTTATCCACAGATTTCCGTATTGCAAGCCAAAAAGCCAAATTTCTAACTGCCTTTGCAAAAGCTGGTCTAACTGGAGATTTCGGTGGTACCTGGCTTCTAGAGAGAATTGTTGGCACAACAAAAGCGAAAGAATTATATTTGCTTGGTAATACAATTACAGCGCAAGAAGCTGAAGCGTTAGGGATCGTAAATCAGGTTTGTGTTGATGAAGAACTTATCCAAGAGGCCCAGGCTTTAGCAAAAAAACTGGCTGCAGGACCAACAGATGCCTTTGCGCGAATCAAAAAGAATTTTGCTTACGGATCAAAAAGTTCACTAACTGATCTTTTAGCTTTTGAAGCTGGCAATATGATCGCAGCTTCTAAAACAGAAGATTTCAAAAATGCTGTGACAGCCTTTTTCGATAAACGTGAACCAAAATTCGAAGGAAAATGAAAACTTTTAGTATTAGCAAAAAAAATCTTAACTAAAACGTTACTGGAAAATTGCTACAATGCACTAATCATTAAACAGCCTTACCGGCATAAAGGAACTCCATAATGACCTATTTATCTTCTGGCGAACCCATTTCCCACCACATTGGATTTGCTTCTCCTGACACAGACAAGCTTGCGGCTATTTTCACAGAAACAATTGGCGCGAAATTCAATATTTTTGAATACCCAGTTACAAACATTAAAAACGAAGATTGCATAATTAAAGTGGGCTACGGAGCATTTGCTGGCATGATCGTGGAGATTATTGAACCCGTAAAAGGTGAGACGCCACAAGCTCTCCATTTGGAAAAATATGGAGAGAGTGTAGATCACATCGGTTTTTGGGTGCCTGACGTCTATGAAGCAACAAAGGAATTTGTAGCAAAGGGAGCAAAACTGAATTGGATGGCTGGTGGTGAAAACCTAACTGCAAGTCTCACCGCAGCATCCACAGAGGAAGAGGTTTTGGAAGCTGCTAAAAAAGCTACAAGTGGACTTACTTATATGGGTCTTCCCGGAAAACCAGGTGGCGTTTCGATAGAATTTCTTGGCCCGCCAATCCAAACAGGCATGACCAGCGGTCAAGGCATGCTAGCAGGATGCGAAGATTTAATTAAAATGAAACCCGAGCCTTGGTTCGAATAAAACCTAGGTTCCTGTTCCTCCACTTGCCTCAAGCCGATCAAAGGCATCAAGTATTGCTTTGAAACGCTTCTCGACGCCTTCTCGAATTTCCGTATGGGTAAGAATATATAGATAATCATTTTCAACCGCTTCGAGTACACGATTAGCTACGACACCAGGTGAAATTGACTCATCTGGTGCTGATTGCCCAGATCCAGGATCTGTAGGACCTCCGAACCGATTAGGCCGATTCCGCTGAGAATGCATGATCTGAGTCTGGACTCCACTAGGACAAAGCACTGAAACACCAATTTTTGTGTCAGCCAACTCTTCGTACATAGTTTCAGAAACGGCAACTACTCCATATTTCGAAACAACATATGGGCCTATACCAGGGAATGCATACAGACCTGCAGAGGAGGACGTATTAATAATGTGACCATCTTCACCATTAGCCAACATGCGAGGGAGAAAAGATTGCACTCCATACAAAACACCATTCAAATCAACCCCTATTACCCAATCCCAATCACGTTCACTTTGTTCATGGATTGGCGCAAAGCTAACAACACCAGCGTTATTACAAAGAATATGCACATTACCCATTTCCTCAAATGCCTTGTCTGCCAAATTCTTCACGGAATCACGATCAGACACGTCACTGGTCACAGCAAAACTTTTTACGCCTGTAGCGGCCAGTGTATCTGCAACTTTTTCAGCTGCACTAGAATCAATATCAGAAACCACAACATTCATACCCTTGGAAGCAAATAATCGACACATAGCTTCACCAATTCCTCCTCCTCCTCCTGTTACAACTGCAGTTTTTCCTTCAAAATTATTCATCTGTCTACCTCTCAAAAAATCTCTGTTTATTGTAGCGGTACTGACGATAACAATTGTAGTTCAATACAAATACAGAAAGCAGCTTAAAATAATACTAACAATGAATACTAGAAAAATATCATGTCTACCTAGCTCATTCATCCAGGTAATGCTCTATCTATTAGTGATGGCTGCAGTGATAGTACCAGTGACATTTTTTGCGATAGCACGCATTGAAATAGGCAGCTCTGCAAGCGACCTAAAAGGTTTTACTGGACCATTTCTCGCATTTTCAGCAGGCGTATTATCGTTCATCTCTCCATGTGTGCTGCCAATCGTACCTGTATACATCGCAAACCTGATTGGCTCATCACGAAGCAACACTCAATCAAAAATAAGTAAGCGAAAAATAATGAGCCACTCTGGAATGTTTCTCCTGGGCCTTAGCTTGGTGTTCATTCTGCTTGGAACCAGTGCGGGATTAATAGGATATAACCTCAACCTACACTTAAGCACTTTTGAAACAATTGCAGGATTACTACTTATTGGATTCGGTGCCCTTTTAATACCAAGCTTCGAAAAAAAGACTTCATTCCATGCTGCAATTGCACTCGCTATTGCTACAGTAATTTTTTATTTGCTTTTCGAATTAAACTTTCTTAAAAACGACTGGCAAATGGCCTTTTTCTTATTAGCAATATTAACCATTTGGGCAAAATATTGTGGGTATTTAAAATTAACTTTTTTCCAGAGAACCTTACTTGTAGAAATCCCTAAAAATCAAACTATTAGCTATGGACGTTCAGCACTCTTTGGAATGGCATTTGCTGTTGGCTGGACACCTTGCATAGGTCCAATTTTAGGCGGCATTTTAACGCTCGCAGCCGCATCGGGAGAAGCACTAACTGGACTTTATTTATTACTCTTTTATTCTTTAGGATTTAGTATGCCATTTTTAATAACAAGTATTGTATTTACTAACGTAGGACGACCATTGAAAAAATTATCGAAACTTCTTCCAATTACTGAAGCCTTAAGTGCGGTCATCATAATCACTTTAGGGGCTTTATTACTGGCAGGACGATTAACAAAAATTTATGAATATTTTGATTTCGCCGGATTCAATCAAGGCCTTTAGCTAATTAATTTTTTAATTCTGCTGCAAATCTCGCAAATATTTATCTTTCCCAGAAACTATCCAGAGATCACCTTGCTCCACGATCTCTTCAAACGGAGGATTGAACGTAACTTCTTCATCGCGCAAACGACCTATTAGAAAAACATCATATCTTTTATTTATGTCAATATCACCAATTTTCGATCCAATTGACGAAAGCGGTGCTGTAACACGAGCAATGCCATAATCAGAACCAAGCGACATATAATCACTGATCTCACGAGCACCCAAAGTGTGGGCCAATCGTTGAGCCGATTCACTCTCTGGATTAACAATTGTATCTACGCCAGCTAATTCAAGCGCACGAGTGTGATCAGGAGTTGATGACTTTGCAATAACGTGAGGTAACTGAAGTCGCCTCTTTAGCGTTAATGCCACAAGTGTACTCGTCGCAATGTCGCTACCAATCGCAACCACGACGCTATCATAATTCTGAAGAGAAAGTGACTCCAGAAACTCCATGTCAGTTATATCTCCTTCTGCTGCCAGCATAGAAACTTCAACAAGTGCATTAACCCTTTGTTCATTGCTATCTACAACAAGAACATCTACGCCAATATTACTCAGCTCGTAGGTCAACTGAGAACCAAAACGCCCCAATCCCAAAATTGCTATATCCATCTTCTTCTCCCTATCCCAAACGGATGCTATCCCTCTGCACGCGGAAGGTCGCTCTTGAATGTTGTTTAAACATTATCAGTACCAAGATAATTGGTAAGAACCTCCCTAGCAACATTGCAACAATAAGAATCGCACGACCACTTGAATTAAATCCTGAAGTTATACCGGTTGACCATCCAACAGTTCCTAGAGCAGATGCCGCTTCATACAAAATGTTTGAAAACTTAAAGTCGCTTAATAATATAAGCAAAAAAGTCATGAGAAGAAACAATCCTAAAAAAATTAAGGTAATCGCTGCAGCCTGACGAATAGCAGTTTTCGGAATTCGTCGGCCAAACGGTGCTACTTCGTCTTGTCCTCTAAAAAAACTAATTACCCCTGCAACCAAAACAGCAACTGTGGCCAATTTAATCCCTCCGGCAGGTGTACCTGCAGCTCCTCCAATTAGCATTAATACAGAAGAAAGAAGTTTCGTCTCATCATTCAAAAAATTTAGATTTATAGCGGAAAAACCAGATGTCCAAGTAACAGTCTGAAAGAAAGCCAACACCGGTCTATCGGCAACACCAACCGTACCTAAAGTGCCTGGATTATTCCACTCAAACAAAGCAAACAGCAAGCTAGCACATGCAACTAAACCTACAGCACTGTAAAGAATAAGTTTAACTTGTAGAGACATTTTGATACGCCTGTTAAACAACGAAAGTATGACTGCTGCAGAACCAATACTACCGGCAAAAACTATCAGGCCTATTGTGATTAAAATTTCAGGTTCGTTAGCAAAAAACAACATATCGTGACCTGTAATATTGAAACCAGAACAATTAAAAGCAGAAACTGCATGGAAAATGGCCCACCAAATAGCACGGTTGAGAGGCATTCCTTGTACTGCAGAAAACACAACAAACAGCACAAGGGTACCCAAAATCTGAACCCCCACAGCATATATAGCAAGACTACGCATAAACCGTAACCCCTCACTAAGTGAAGGAGCCCCATAATAAAGACGCATTAAATGACGATCACGTATTCCAAAAGAACGACCGAATATCCATAACACTAGGCCAATCCCTATCATGTACCCAAGTCCACCAACAAGAACTAACAATAGAATTACAACTTCCCCAAAGAAACTCCAATGGGTTTGTGTATCTACTACTACTAAGCCTGTAACACATATAGCAGAAACAGCCGTGAAAAATGCATCGAAAACGTTTGTTCCTTCACCAGAAGAACTAGCCAAAGGAATACTCAAAAGAATTGTCCCAAGTACTAAAAAAACACCAAAACCTAAACCAACGCGCAGAAAATTATTAAAAACGCGGCGCTTCTCTGGTGATTCCAGTTGAATAGTCTGCGTCCCCATTAAACGTCTTCGGAAACTACGGGAGACCATTTCTCAATTCCTCAGCTATAGCGTACTTCTTATACTCGCTAACTGCGTCACATAAAATGATAATGTTTCAAAAGTATACTTAAGGGAACAATTATTTCGATTTAGCCTTGAAATGCTTCCACGATTCAATCAGTCTCTTCTATCGAACTAACCCCACCACCATCAGCACCAACACTGTTTTCACTACCAGCTCCTTGTGGAGTTTCAGAATCGTCAGGAGATTGTGTATTCGCTACGGCAGCAGCTACTGCACCAGCACGCTCAATAACCGCCTCGGCAGCCTCAATAATATTTTCATCATCATTTACAACTTCAGAAACAGCTGTCACTGACTGCTCGGCTAGTGAGCGCACACGAGCTTGTTCAACTTGAGTAAGAGGCTGATCTTTCACTGTATCAACAAGCTTATCAAGATCCTTCTTTAAATCTTCAAAGTGACTTTCTGAAAGCTCACCGCCTGCCTGCTTATCAGTAAATATGTCAATTCTGGCCTGTACCTGTTCAAGCTGAATACGCACCTCCGCCTTTGCAGAACTATCACTAGTAAGGGGAACTAGAATCACGAGAGCTACGATTGCTGCTGCTGCAACAGACAATGTCGCAACAAGAGCAGGTTTCATACGAACCGGTTTCAGAATTTCTAGGCTAGACTTTCCTGTGGTCAAAAAACGAGCACGTAGATCATTCTCAAACGCAGGACGTGGGGCATGATCACTTACAACAAAATCAATCACCTGACTTGCTTTCAATAGAGGCTCTAATATCTTGGCCTCTTTACGAGGAAACTGCCTTACTACTTCCTCTAATGTCAAACCTTCATGTAACAACTCAATCCCATCAGCAAGAAGTAAGGCTTCCTGTTCAGGAACAACATCACGTCGAAAAACAAAATGGAAAATCGAACTGACGTATGAAAAGAACATCATAAATTTACCATCTCACGCAATCGCACAATTGCCTTGTGCTGAAGGACCTTAACGTTATTTTCAGTCTTTCCGAGTACTTTAGCTGTTTCTGCAACTGTAAGGTCTGCACCAAATCGGAGAGCAATGACATCACGCTGTGCTTCCGGCAAATTTGCAGAAGCTGCACGTATATACTCAAACGCCTCTTCCTTTTCAAGGTCTCCAACGTGATCACTTTTTGCATCAGGAATACTATCGAACAAAGGTTCCTTTGGAAGCTGTCTAGATGAACGCCGAATATGGTTAACAACTTCATTACGCGCAATACGAAAGATCCATGCACCAAATGGAGCACCTTCCCAACGAAAGCGATCAATACTGCTAACAACGCGCATAAAAATTTCATTGACGATATCTTCTGCATCTTCTTGCCGAAACACACGAACTGAAACAAATCGATGAACGCGGGGGAAATAGTACTCGTACAGCACCCCCAACGCATCAGCATCACCTTTTTGGGCGGCCTCGACTACAACTCGCTCATCAAATTGCGGACTCAACTCTTCATCCAACGAAGGGGACACACCTTGCTCCAGCAGGCTTATTTAACTTTGACGCTACTCCTTTAATTGCTTTCCGGCTATCTACTATATAACCGCTCAATAAGAAGAACGTAACAAGTTACAAAGAGTTAATGATGTAAGATTATGTAAATACGGATAGCTACTAAGATGGCCAACTATAAGCATTTCAACAAAATCGATAAGTTTTAACTTCTCAACGCAATAAGATGTAAAATAGTTACCCGAGATGATCAAATCTAGGACAAAATTACCCAAGTTCATTTTTGTAACGGGTGGTGTCGTCAGTTCCGTTGGCAAAGGGATAACTACAGCGAGCATAGGACGTATTTTAAAAGCACGTAATATTGCTGTTACAATTCAAAAACTGGATCCTTATCTGAACGTTGATCCTGGAACAATGTCACCGTATCAACACGGTGAAGTATTTGTAACGACAGATGGCGCAGAAACCGATCTCGATCTCGGCCATTATGAGCGCTTCATCGATCACGATTTGACTGCAACCTCATCGGTCACAAGCGGACAAATCTATTCATCTGTATTAGAACGAGAACGTAGGGGAGATTATTTAGGCGGGACAATTCAAGCTGTTCCACATTTAACCAATGAAATTAAGCAACGCATCCGTCAAGCGGCAGAACAAAGTGATTCTGCTGTCATTATCTGTGAAGTAGGAGGCACTGTAGGAGATATTGAAGGTCAAACATTTATTGAGGCAATCCGGCAACTTCGCCACGAACAACCGAGTAACTTTTTAAATGTACATGTAACTTTTCTTCCATATATCGGTGCTACCGGTGAGTTAAAAACAAAACCGACACAACACTCAGTCCGTGAACTTCGCTCACTAGGCATACAGCCTGATGTGATCATCGCTCGCACAGACTATGATGTTTCACGTGAAATATTAGATAAAATTGCTGATTTTTGTGATGTTGACCGCCAAGCAGTCATACCCCTCGAAACAGCACCATCAATTTATGACGTACCCAGCTTGCTTGAAGAACGTGGCCTAGGAGACTACATCACAGAGCGGATTGGTTTTGGAATAATCCCGAATAATTTAGGCGAATGGCAAAAAGTTGTATCACGCCAAAAAGCATCAAAGGCAACTCTTTCACTATCAATTGTCGGAAAATATGTCGAGTTACAAGATGCCTACCTTTCTGTAAAAGAAGCTCTCACACATGCAAGTGTTCACCAGGATGTCAAAATAGATATCCAGTGGGTACAAGCAGAAAGGCTGGAATCAGAATCAGCAGCTACTATCTTAAATAATTGTGATGGGCTTATTATTCCCGGTGGTTTCGGAGAACGTGGCTGGGAAGGAAAGATTCAAGCCTTACAGTACGCCAGAGAAAATAGAATTCCTACCTTAGGTCTCTGTCTGGGACTACAGGCCATGGTTACTGAATTCGCTCGTAATGTATGTGGTTTCAAAGAAGCCAACTCAACAGAATTTTCACCAGACTCTCCCTACCCTGTTATTAGTTTATTAGAAGAACAAAAAGGTATTTCTGCAAAGGGAGGCACAATGCGATTAGGTGCTTATCCTTGCAAGTTAATCACTGACTCCCAAGCAAGCATGGCTTATGGTACAGCGACAATTCAAGAACGACATAGGCACAGGTGGGAGGTGAACTTAGAATATCGTGAACATCTTGAAGCTAATGGCTTATTAATAAGTGGTATATCACCAGATGGAGTATTAGCAGAAATCGTTGAAGTTAAAGACCATCCTTTTTTCTTAGGCACACAATTTCACCCCGAATTACAAAGTCGCCCTAATCGGCCTCATCCTCTTTTTAGTGCTTTCATTAGGGCCACTTATGTTCTAACTAAATCAACTAAACGCACATCCGAAACTGCTACACAGTGATAAAAAGATACTGACCTCGTGGATATTTGGCGCATCATACATTTACTTTGCATCGTCTGGCTAAGTGTAGGCCTAGGCTCTACCATACCGCTCATCATACGAGCATGGCTTACTAATGATGTACAAAACCAAATGTATTGCTTGGCAGAAGCAGCACAAAACGAAACACGAATTCTCCTACCAGGAGCAATGGCTACAGGAATTTCAGGGTTTTTTTGGGGGATTGCTGCTGAATATCACTTCTTGCGAGATGGGTGGTTGCTAGCTATGACTATACTTTTTGTATTCTGTTTTCTACTTTGTCTTCCACTATTGGGAGTTGGACTGCGTCGTGCACGAACAGCTTCACTTGTAGCAGCTAAACAGGGAAAAGTAACAGAAGAATTACGCGAAGTATTAGACGATCGCGTCCCACTGGTTTTTGGAGCATTGCTAGTTTTGGCAATGCCTCTTTTTATAGTTTTTGCAGTGTTTAAGCCTTTTTAAATATGTCTATTAATTAGGCTAAACTATTAGTATCTAATTTACGCATAACGATAGGCACCTAACTAATAGACATCGCCTGCATAAGGACAACGGATATCATAAATGGAAAATGTCAGAACAGAAAAAATAAATAGGCCAATTACAGAAATATCTAATAAAGACGTAAAAGATGTGCCTTCCCATATAAGTTGGTTTCCTATTGTTCGCTATTGCCCTGAACAAATTGGATAAACCCAGAAACCTTGCTTTGAAATTTCCATATAGCACTCAGAGAAACTCAGTGACTACTCGTATACACTAGTGCCATGGATACACGATTTGAAAACAAAGTTGTAATTATAACCGGAGCCGCAGGTGGAATTGGCAAAGCGGCCTGCTTACGCTTTTCTGAGGAAAAAGCAAATATTGTAGCTGTAGATTTACCAAATTCTGGAGTCGAAGATATGGCGACCCAACTCAAACTCGATAAATCCAGAGTTGTTGCTGTTACTGCTGATGTAACATCTCGTACTGAATCCGAATTTTATGTTGAGAAAGCTCTTGAACATTTTGGACAGCTCGATGTGCTTTTCAATAATGCAGGTATAGAAGGTTGGGTCGGCCCGCTTGTAGATTATCCTGAGGAGATTTTTGAGAAGGTCTTAGCTGTAAATGTCAAAGGGATTTGGCTAGGAATGCGCGCAGCCGCACCCGCACTGCGATCTAATGGTGGGGGTTCAATTGTTAATACGGCTTCCACTGCTGGTCTGGGAGGTACCCCTCATTTGATTGCATATGGAGCAAGCAAACATGCAGTAGTAGGAATGACTAAAACAGCAGCCCTTGAATTTGCCCATGAAAATATTCGAGTCAATGCAATTTGCCCTTCACCGATAGAAACCAGAATGATGCGTTCGATCGAAAGAGGACGTAATCCGGATAGTCCAGATGATGCCTATCGTGCCATCTCTAAAATGAATCCCCTTCGTCGATATGGGGAGCCTGAAGAAGTTGCTGCATTAGCCGCATTTCTTGCCAGTGCAGAAGCGTCATATATCACCGGTGGAATCTATCCGATCGACGGTGGTAGTAAAGCAAGTTAGGTATGTTTCCAAAAATTAATAAAAAAGTCTTCGCCCCACTCCCTTTTGTTACTGGGTTTTTATTTTTATTACTCATCTCATTCTCGATAGTAATAGTAAGTATTTCGAATACTAATCCTAATAATGAAAAGGCCCAAAATCCTCCCTTATTCGAATTTCCCACGACACATGACCAAATAACTATCTATGCAATTACCCAAGTTGAAGATGGTCTTTTCACACTTGCGGCTTTATCAAGTGGTGAAGCAAAAATTATTAAATTGCAGGACTCTATTCCTGTCGAACTCATTCAAGGAGTCCAGCCGAGTGAAATTAAAATTGGTGACTGGCTCACTATCATGGGAGTGCGAGATACAGTTCGTTCATTTAGAATCACCGCAATTGTACTAATGGAATCAGTTGAAAAAATAAATTCAAATGGGGTCGGCTTCTCTCCTTCAGGATTCACTGGGGCGGAAGGATTTTTAGATGAAAGTGAGGCCATAAAAGGAGGAAAGGTTACCTCTCTCACAAACAATCCTGCAGAGAATAAAATTACCATTTCACTGATGGCTAATAACAACGTAACAAAGTTAATACTTTCCCAAAGTGCGCCTTTGTACTACCTAAGCCAAAGTGCATTTTCAGAGGTTAGCGAAGGAAAAAATATCGCCATTAAAGAAAAAATTTCTGATTCCTCGCAGGCAATCCTTATTTTGGATTTTTAATCCCCTATTCAACAACCGGAGTCATACAGTGTTGCAGATGTTCTGGATCTAATAGATCTGCTATTCGATTTCCTCGGCGAGCCACTAACACCCAATCGGTAACACATACAATTCTGAGAAAATCCAAACTAGTAAGACCATCTTTCTATAAGATTACTCGGCCTTTTATTCCGTTCGCAAAGCATTAGCATCGGAATTTCTTGCGAGATAACCCCGCATCAACAAGATGCTGGCAACAAAAACAAAAATGATGATCGCCACGCCGATCCCGACTATTGCCCAATCTGTTTGTAATATAAACGGAGGTTCAACACGAAGACCCATCTCAGTAAATTCAAGGAAAGACAGCATCTGATTACCCAAAATCAGACCACTACCTGCGCCTACTATAATTCCCACAAGAGCAACCAACATATATTCAACAAACAGTGATCCAATAATCTGGTTTTTGTTTAAACCAATCGCTCGAAGAACTGCAAATTCAATACGCCTACGACGAATTGACATGAACAATGAGACAATCAAGGCTGCGGCAACTAATACCAAAATTGCTGCAAATGAGATGACAAGAATTCCGGCTCCACTCGCTGCTATAAGAGGATTTTTCTCAATTGAAAAAAGCAACTGGCTTTGATCGATTACTTGGCTTAAACCTGAGGTAATCAATGCCTCAGCAATTACTTCATGATTTGCTCCAGAAGACACATCTATCCAAATTTCATTTACAGCACCTATTGTTGCTGCAGAACCCCTAAGTGCATTTGCCCAAGCAAGAAGATGATCAAGGTTAAAAATGATCGATGGGCCATCCTGCTCCATCAAAGTCGGGAATCGTAAATACGACCCCCGTATGACATATGGAATAGTCAAATCTTCAAAAGTGATCAGCCCATTACCCCCGACTTTTAGTCCTGTTACCCCGAGAAAAGACTCACTTACAAGAACAGGCACTGGCATATTGCGATCCGCAATATAAAAAGCATGTCTTTCGCCAGAGATACCTTCACGAAAATGGATTTCTGCTCCTCGTAAACCAGATAATTTAGCCGATTCAAGCAACTTGATAGAATCATTAAAATCACCTTCACTGGCTGCAGCCTCCCAAATGACTGTTCCCTCAAAAGATTCAAAAACATCTAAGGCGCCTTCGGTATTTACAAAAGCTAAATCATCGAGCCATAGCACGGGAGATTTTGACTGATTGAATTGGTTAGGAGGCTCTGACACTATTAATGCAACAAAGGTAAATGGTCCTTTAATTCTTCCAGGACCCTCTCCGGGCAATTGAGCCCGCAAATCACGCCATCCTGAAAAATCCAGCTTGCCAAACTCAATCACTGTATGCCGATTATCAGCGCCACGTATTCGAGCCCATAAAGTTTTTTCTTGCAAAGCTGTTTCTGGATTTACTTGAATGCTTAACCCAGTAGCTGCTAAGGGTATCTCAACTCCTAGCAATAGATCTCCAGTATCTAAGCGAGCTAAAAGACGATCGAGCGGAATTTTGGAAAAATCATCACGCCACCAAAGCATATCAACAGCTTCAGGATTAATAGCTAAAAGATTGACGTCATGTCCTACTCCACTAACTGAAGCAATCTTCGTTGAACGCCTCATCGCTGCTTCCGATCGCTCAACTCCTAAAATTTTATTTACACGATTTTGAAGTAGCTCCGCACTACTTTCAGCACCATAGGTTGTATTTGAAAAAGCACGCACTTCTACTCCACTCTCAAACAAAGCACGATCCTGATAAGAGCGCTCAGCCGTGCGAGAATAGGAAGAGGCAAATGTACCAACGGCTATCGCCATCATAAGCAGCAGTGCAAGTTGCACATATGGACCAGGTTTTCTTACAAACTGGCGCAAACCCATATAGACTGCCTCACCAGAGAATCTACCGAAAACATCCATAAAAATACGAACCACAAACGGATAAAAACGTGCGACAACTGCAGCAACTGCAGCAATGATTATTGCGGGAGATGCGAGCAAAAGTGGATCGCTAGACATTGCCCCCGTCGAGGAAGGTATGAAAACTGAATTCCTCTCACTCAATTCCCAAAGCGCTAGAAGTGCAAATAGTACAAGCACAATATCAAGGTAATAACGGAACACAAGAGATTGACGAGGTCTCGAGTGAACTCGCCCCTGCGCAAGAGCGCCACGCCGTGCAGTTAATAAAGCAGGAAATATCAAAACAATTACAGCTAAAAGAGCACCTGCAAAAGCAAGAGGAAATGCAGTCAATTCAATATTCACAGGCAATAAATTCCCATTGCTAACACGATTAAAAATAGGTGTTAGTCCTAAAAGTGCTGTACCGGCGGCAGCAATCAATGGAGCAACGGCTGCAGCTGGTAACGCTACTAGTAGTCCCGACAAGGTATATAGCAATCCGATTTGCATAACACTGGCACCACGCGCACGTAACAAGCCGATTAAATCTGCCTGCCTTTCTACGACAGCTGCTGAAATAATCGCTACATAAAAAAGAGCAATAGCAGCAATCTGTAATAGCAAAATTGTAAGGGGAGCCTGCTGAAAATTAGCACTTAAATCATAATTGGCTAAAGCATTAACCAAATTACTAGCGCTGTATCCTTCAAAAAAACGCATCTCATCGTTAAGCATCTCGATCGAGACACGGACATCAGTAAAATTATTTCGGTTTAGTGACTCAAGATCAGTAAAATTTTGCCAAGTAACACCAAATTGATATCCAGATGTATAAGTTGATAAAACTTCAACTAGGGCATCTGGATCCGCAAGCAATGGTACAACAGTACCGCTATCAACAAACGGGGATTGTGGTAAAACAAAACGATTGCTTGCCCCAATCCAGAAGGGATTCGCAGGATCAGAAATTTCTATAATTCCGCTAACCATCGCCGGGATTACATATCGTGCTAATGCGCTTTGATCACAAGGAGGTTGCGGCTCAAGTCCAGTTGTAACAATACGTGCACATGTGTCAAATTCTTCAATCAGAAAAAATACCTCACCCGGCTCAAGCTGAGTGAGATAAGAAGAATGTTCACTAAGAGCAACCTCTAAAAACCCATCTTTACGTTTCTGAGGCAACTGGCCTACTAACACATTTAAATGTGGAGAAACGTTGGTAATTGCAAGAGGTGCCGCAAGCAAAGAACGTGTACGGGGCTCGGTACCATCGGAACCGATAGTTAAATAGGGCGCCACGTATAATTTTTCTTGATTTTTAGTAAGCCAATCTAAATGCAGAGCAATACGTTCCTCAATAACAGAAACCCTTGTTAACCCTTCTTCATTTGCAATAGAACCTGCAAAAAACCCAGTTTTTATCACTGGATCACTACGCAATTGATCTCGGACCGAATATGTAAGGCCCAAATCAGCCATCGAACGAGTATAAATAGGAGCCGAAGCCAGCAAAACAGCAGCAACAAGGACACCAATTCCTGCGATCGCTAAAAATTTCCAATTCGCAAGGCTATGTTGAATTAACAAATTATAGAACTTAAACAACTGATTCACCCAGACAGTTTAAACTAGTTCTGATATGCCAACTTATTTGTCACTTATTCGTCTCATTACACAGCGTAGTCGTGCGAACTGGAAGCTCCTAAGCACGATTGTTTTCGGGATGATTCTTGCTTCGGGCTTAATGGCTAGTGTCATTCTATATTCTGATGCAGTACGAGATCTTGGTCTCGACTACGCAATTCGCCAAGAAAAACCGCTTGATTTAAATATTCATGTCATTTCATCTAACCAAAAAGGTGATCGTGAAATCTATAACAATCGACGAGTAACAACAACAAACTTTATGGAACGTTATGCCGGAAACCTGATAGAAAGTTATGGTTTTTACGGTCGTTCTTCAACTTTTTTCCAAACTGAACCTGGCCAGAAAGTCTCCGAGGATGCTTTAAGGCCAAGGGCAAACTTCCTTTTTTTAGAAAACCTAAATAACCATGTTGAACTTGTTGAAGGAACTACACGGAAAACTGCACAACCAGGACAAAAAGGAGATCCTCCTCCGACTATAGATGTATGGATGAGCGAGCAAGGTGCTTCAGATCTTAATGTAACTGTTGGTGAAACTTTTGAATTGCACCCTTTTTGGATAAAGGATATTGCCCCACTTAAAATTAAGATTGCAGGGGTAGTAAGACCCAAAAATCCCGATGCGGATTTTTGGTTTAAACATGCAAGCGATCTGACTTTAGCTACAACACGCTGGCCTACATACATATATATAATTGATGAAGCAACTTTTCGCGATGTAATCGCGGACTACATGCCTAGCATAGACGGAACTTTTGAAACGTTTGGGTATATCAATACAGACATACTTAATAATCGTAATGCAAATCAAATTGAACAGAATTTAAGAAAACTAGCACGTGAGCTACGTAGTGAATTCACAAACACTTCCACGTTCACAAGCCTCATCCCTCTAATAGCCAACTACCAAGCAAAATTATTCTTTACTCGAATGCCTCTTTTTGCATTAATGCTTCTCATCGTCTGTATTGCCCTCTACTACCTTGTACTTGTTATGACGATGTTAGTCGAACGCCAATCAGGTGAAATTGCCCTTTTAAAAAGTAGAGGTGCAAGTAGTCCCCAAATTTTATTGATCTACTTGATCGAAGGAATCATCTTAGTTGCTCTTGCTGTTGGATTAGGGCCTTTACTAGCATTGGGAGCTATTAAAGTGCTAGGGCCAACACCACCATTTGCAGATCTAAGTCAAAATTCCTTCCTTGACGTTAATCTCTCAAGTGAAGCATTTGGGTTAGCATTTTTAGGTGCATTTCTGGCATTACTAGCACTTCTATTGCCAGCATGGAAAGCATCTCGAGCTAGTACAATTCATCATAAAGCAACGCTTGCTCGTCCATCTAAGCAGCCACTTTTTTTGCGTTACTACCTTGATCTAATATTGATTGCAGTTGGAGCATTCCTGTTTTATCAACTAAGACAACGTGGATCCCTTGTAACAGAACAACTTTTTGGGGAAATGTCAGCAGATCCACTATTGTTAATTTCCCCTGCACTTTTTATTTTAATGATTGCCCTAGTGTTTTTACGCCTCTTCCCCATCGCCCTAAAACTTGTTGCGCGGATAGTACGCAATACAAACAGCGCAACGATTCCACTCAGTCTCTGGAGGATGGTCCGTAGCCCTCTGCACTACAGCCGTCTTATCCTCCTGCTTTTGCTAGCAACAGCAGTCGGAATGTTTGCTGCTGGATTTCGAGCAACACTCGAACAATCCTATGAGGATCGCGCTGCCTACCAAGCGGGAGCAGAAGGACGTATTACAGGACTGCGTAACCCTGCAGGCCTACCTGACAAAGAAATGGCCAATTATTTTGAACAATTTCCCGAAATTGACCATGTCACTACGACTGCACGTCTTAAAGCCTTTTGGCAACCTCAAATCTATACAGAAGCACAACTAAATCTTTTAGCCGTAAATATAAATGAATTTAGTGATGTGGCATTCTGGAGAAATGACTTCGCTAATAAACCACTAAATGAACTACTTCAACAACTTTCTATCTCAAATGAAACAGCACCTACTCCCCTAATTATCCCTCCGAAAACAAGGTACCTCGCTATTCACGCACATATAGTATTCCCAAATGACACGGGTATACCTGCAATACGTCTAAGCAGTGAAGATGGGCGTTTTTGGGAGTACTTTCTAGTTCCCCTTAGTCAAGACTTTAGCCCCAACGGCTATAAAATATACGCTGCAGATCTAACAAAGCCTTGGAACCCTCAAGGAACACCTCCTGAACCTGACGAAAGGCTTTTCCTAGACGCACTTTTTATTGCTTACGGACGCTATAGTTTTGTTCCTACAAATGCAACGGCAACCTTTGATGATTTAACCGTTCTAGGAGAAGATTGGCCTGGAAAGATACCTGTCTTGCAACGAAGATCTATTCGGTCGGCAAATTTCTCAGGCCAAAAAGAGTACCAACCATTGATCGGAGGTACAGTTATCGAAACTTTTGAAAATCTGGAGGCCTACGAATCAATACCAGGACAGTATGGGACAACACCACCATTAACACGTATCGAAAGCGGTCGCCCTGGTAGCAACTATGCCGCGCAAATAGCCTTTGAATTTAATCCTGCCTCTGATCGGGTGGCAGGACTAAGGATCCGTAAACCTCGACTAGAACTACCTATCTTAGCTAGCAAAGCATTCCTTATAAAAAGTGGATTAAACACGGGAGACAGTACACAAGTACGCATTAATCGGCACCTCCTTAATATTAATATCGTCGGCAGCTTTGACTTGTTTCCAGGATACGACCCGACTAAAGACCAACCCTTAATTGTTGCTGATATTGAAGCAGTTCGATTACTTGCAACCGGACTACCAAAAATTTCCGGTAGTATTTTCTCAAACGAAATTTGGATTGGCACGATCAACAGAACTGATAGCTTTAAAAAAGGTCTGTCCACGGATTGGCTTAACAAACAAAAAATAAGCGCAAATGAGGTTTATGACCGCTATATTCTTCATACCAACCTCTCCTCAGATCCATTAATCGCTGCATCATGGGAGGGTATACTCTTCCTCTCCTTTGCTGCCGTACTGCTCCTGACGGCACTCGGCTTCGTTGTATTTTCATTCCTCGCAGCACAAACCCGTTCTCTTGAATTTGCCATTTTGCGAACGATGGGATTTAGCGGTCGGCAAATCGTGGTAACTGTTGCTTTTGAACAACTTTTTGTGATTGTTATGGGGGTTGCAGCCGGAACAGCTCTTGGTTTTCCTTTGGGACGCCTTATGATCGGTGCTCTTAGTCTTGGGGAGGGCGGGCAAGATGTAATTCCGCCTTTTGCTTCCCAAGTTTCTTGGGAAGCAATCCTCACAGTCTATGGAATCTTAGGAATTGTGTTTTTAATTACAGTCACTGCACTCGTAAGGCTTTTTTCACGCTTGGCGTTACATCGCACACTTCGCATTGGAGAGGTATAACAAATGAATCTATCACAGATTTGCAACAACTTTAGAACCTAACACTGTAGGATCGCTAAAATGCCAAAAACTCAAATGACTCAAGCAAACCAAGTACACACCGATTATCACATTGCATGTGAAGATTTATTTAAAATCTATAAAAGTGATGAGCTGGAAGTTGTTGCACTCCGTGGCCTAGACCTAAAAGTTGCATATGGGGAATTTATGGCTATTGTTGGGGCTTCTGGTTCAGGGAAAAGTACCCTCCTCAATATTCTTGCAGGATTAGACCAACCTTCTGCGGGTCGTGCTTTTGTAGGAAAACGTGATTTGCTAACACTAGAAGAGGCAGAGATGGTCGCCTACCGTCGCAACGATGTAGGCTTTATTTGGCAACAAACAGGTCGTAATCTCGTTCCTTATTTAAGTGCCATTCAAAACGTTGAGATCCCACTTTTGTTAAACGGAATGTCAGCTGCCGCTGCACATGAACGATCTTCAGAATTAATTACTGCTGTCGACCTTGAACACCGAGCTACGCATCATGCAGAACAGCTATCTGGGGGAGAACAACAACGTGTCTCCATTGCAGTAGCACTTGCAAATAATCCGCCCCTGCTATTAGCAGACGAACCGACAGGAGAGCTTGATGCGATTGCTGCAGATGCAATTTATGCCCTATTAGGAGACCTTAACTCTCGCTTTAAGACCACAATCATTATTG
>CAWVTC010000015.1:0-18217 GCA_963933025.1 uncultured Dehalococcoidia bacterium
GTTACCTCGTCCCATTTGGCTTAGTGAGCCCTCGCTATCCAAATCAGGATGAAGTAACAAGTTCCCTCAAAGGAATGATGCTAACCGCAGGCATTGATCCGGAAACATTTGAAGGAAATATGGCGGATGTCCGTCCTGCTATGCAGGTAGCAACACGTGCAAAAGCAGAAGCTGCCGGTATGGATTTCTCAGACTTGAATGATGATCAAATGACGGACGATTATCATTACTACATCTTCCCTAATTTAACGTTTAATACACATGCCGGTGGTGTCATGATGTTCCGTCAACGCCCGCATCCAACTGACCCTAATAAAATGTTTTATGACTTACAAAACTTTGCACTAATTCCTGCAGTGGTTACGCACAATGGTGCGGACGCAGGTGCGGGACAAAGAAGTAGTATAGAACCTCCACCAAGACCAAAGCATGAGACATTTAAGCATGGTGAGATTTCACTTGGACTTGGTTTGGACCAGGACTCATATAATCTGCCAAGAGTGCAAAAAGGAATGAAATCAAAAGCGTATAAGGGATTACTTATTAATTACCGAGAACGCCGCATCCGACATATGCATAAAACTCTTACTGATTATGTTGAGGGACCTGACCGATAAAACAAACACCGTATAAACTAAGTTCAATCTTTGATTCGAACATGCAATTATGCTGAAAGGAACGCCAGTGAGTGAAGAGTCTGAAATACCATTTGTCGAAGTAGGACAAGAAGGCATGCTCAAACCAAACGAGGTTGCACAAGTAGAGATTTCAGGAGCACAGATACTGCTTTGCAATTCTGAGGGAGAATATTACGCAATCCAGAATCTATGTACCCATGATGATGCCCCGCTTGGGCAAGGGCGACTAGTTGGTTGTGAGATCGAGTGTGCCCGACATGGTGCGAAATTTGATGTTACAGACGGCTCTGCAGCGGGGTTACCGGCCTTTAGGCCTATAGCAACATTTCCTGTACGAATTACGGATGGAAAAATTGAAGTGCAGTATAAAAAACCAGAGCCACCAAAATTTGAAGATCCACGTATTGGATTTCAACCATTTCCGTCAGCCTAATAACAGGATTAAGATACAAAGACAATAACGACTACAGCCGTTATATAGACAAGGAGTAATTGTGAGTGGTCTAAACAAAAAGGGGCAAGCATCAGAATTGCGGCAAAGCTATGAAGAGAGCGTTGCTGCTGAAGGCAGAGAAAGCACAGGCCCATTTACAACTATTTCAAGTCGTCCAATTGATCGACTGTATGATCCAACAGACATAGACCATCTTGATTACGAGAAAGACATTAACCTTCCAGGTTCATATCCATTTACAAGAGGGATTCACAAAACAGGATATCGAGGGAAAAGCTGGACAATTAGAATGTTCAGTGGCTTTGGCTCAGTAGAAGAGACTAATGCGCGTTACCATGATTTATTGAGCGCAGGAAACAACGGGCTTTCAATTGCTTTTGATATGCCTACATTAATGGGTTACGACCATGATGAACCATGGGCAGCAGGTGAGTTCGGTTCATGTGGCGTTGCGGTTGACTCCATAAAAGACATGGAAATCCTATTACAGGATCTACCTTTAGACAAAATCACTACTTCAATGACTATCAATAGTCCGGCACCGGTAATCTGGGCGTTATTTATCGCAGCGGCTGAAAAACGAGGGGTACCACGTTCTGCGTTAGCCGGAACACTACAAAACGATATTTTAAAGGAATATATTGCTCAAAATGAGTTTATTTTCCCACCTCGTGATTCTATGAAACTAGTCACTGATACAGTCGAATTTGCAACAAATGAAATGCCTAACTGGAATCCAATTAGTGTGAGTGGCTATCACATTCGTGAAGCCGGCTCTACATCAGCACAAGAATTGGCATTCACTCTGGCTAATGGTATTGAATATGTACGCTGGGCGATCGAAAGGGGACTTTCTATTGACAGCTTTGCACCACGAATTTCGTTCTTCTTCAACTGTCATAATGACTTTTTTGAAGAAATTGCTAAATTTAGAGCTGCCAGACGGCTATGGGCTCGAGTCATGCGTGAAGACTTTGGTGCTGAAATGCCACGTTCATGGTTAATGCGTTTCCATACTCAAACAGCTGGAGTTTCACTTACTGAACAGCAACCGGAAGTAAATCTAGTACGTGTTGCAATCCAAGCCTTAGCTGGTGTTCTAGGTGGAACACAATCCCTTCATACAGATTCAATGGACGAAGCGATAGCTCTTCCGTCAGATAAGGCAGTAAGGCTAGCAGTTAGAACACAACAGGTACTGCTGCATGAAACAGGTGTCGCTAATACGGTAGATCCATTAGGCGGCTCCTACTTTTTAGAAAAGCTTACTGATGATATGGAAAAGGAAGCTCGGGCTTATTTTGAACGTATTGAAGAGATCGGTGGAGTAATTCCTGCCTTAGAAACCGGATATTTCCAAAAGGAAATCGCCGATGCTTCAGCTCGATTTCAACGTGAACTTGAAAGTGGGGAACGCACAATCGTTGGCGTAAATGACTTCGTAACAGATGAACCACTAGAAATTCCGATTCTAAAAATGGATCCGGAGGGAGAACGTCGTCATCTGGCTCGATTGAAGAAACTTAAGTCTGAGCGTGATGCAGATACTTGGGGAGAAGCTATGCGCGCACTAGAAATAGCCAGCGCAGCAGGAAATGAAAATTTGATGCCCTTAATTATCGATGCTGTAAATGTAGGGGCAACATCGGGTGAAATTTGTAATATGTGGCGCCGAGTATATGGTGAATACCAAGAACATGTTGTTGTTTAATTCATAAATTCTATTTGGAAACACTTTAGATAATGACAACTGACAGAACGGGCGCTAATATCCCTGCATGTCAGCCAAGCTACCACTTTCAGGGATCAGAGTCTTAGACCTGACAGGAGTTTGGGCGGGATCCTTTTCGACAGCAATACTTGCTGATCTCGGGGCAGAAGTACTCAAACACGAAAACCGCTATATCTGGCAGCCTGCAACGCGTGCCGGTATCGCACGGCCTCCAAAAAAAATGACACAAGCAGGTAATGGCTGGTTAAACGGATATCCTAATAATGAGCCAGGCCCACGTCCATGGAATTATAACCCCATGTTTATAAGCTTTTTTAGAAACAAGCGTGCATTCACAGCTGATATTCGACGAAAAGAAGGTCTTGAAATTCTTGGCAATTTAGCAAAAATTTGTGACGTAACAGTTGAAAACAGCGTCCCAGGTACTATGGAAAAGCTAGGGATCACTTGGGAATGGCTTAAGGAACAAAATCCCCAAATGATTTTTTTGCGAGCCTCCGGCTATGGTCTAACTGGAAAATATCGTGAAGCACGGACATTCGGAGCACACCTTGAAGGAACTATGGGCCATTCTCTACTCCGTAGTTATTCGGATGAAAGCCCTGACACAAATTCTTCAATCTTCGCCGCCGACTATATTGCCGGAACCCAAATGGCCTTCGCAATCATGGCAGCTCTATGGAAACGTAAAACAAGTAGAAAAGGACAACTAATAGAACTTGCATTATCAGAAAATGCAGTCCCTATGTTTGCACAGGCCTACATGAACTTCGCATTGAATGAAGAGCAGGAGGAACGGATCGGGAATCGTTCCATTGACCGAGAGCAAGCACCAAGCGGAGTCTATCCTTGTAAACCCGTTAGAGATGGAAGTGGACATTCTGGCGATGACCGGTGGATTGCAATTAGCATAACTACCAATGAAGAATGGGAAAGCCTAAAAGTGGTTATGGGAGAACCAGATTGGGCCGCCACTCAAGAATTCGATACCGGTGCGGAAAGAGCAACAAACCATGACTTTCTAGATGAGAAAATCTCCCAATGGACAAAACAATATGGAGATAAAGAATTGTTCCACTTACTACAAAAAACTGGAGTACCGGCATCCCCCATTTTAGATGCTTCACGCATAGTGGATGATCCTCATGTGCTAGCTCGTGATATATATCAAGAACAAAAACTTGAAGATCCTATAGGTACTTTCCGTTATCCCAGGCCCTTATACTTGCTACCCGCTACTGGAGAGACTGGTATACGACTAGCCCCTAGGGCAATGGGACAAGATAACGAGTATGTCTATCGTGAGTTATTAAACACCACAGATGATGAATACATAAGACTCGAACAGTCAGGACATATTTCACACGAATTTGATGAAACAATCCCCTAATATCCTGCTTCATTATCAAAGCATATTTATAATTATTTCAAAACATCAAAGGAAACTTGAGGAAACCAATGGCAACAGAAAAAGAAATTGACAACGCATTAGATCACATAGAGCTACAACAACTACCTCTACGATATGGACATGCACTAGACCTAATAGGAAGAGGTCGACATCGTAAAGATGAAGACGTACTAAATGAAGGGGCAACTTTACTAAGAGAATGCTTTACAGAAGACTTTATTTTCGAGGAATTAGCAGGGGAACAAATCAATGTTCCTGGAGCAGAAGGCTGGGTTAGTTACGTAGGAAATGCCCTGGGAGGTTTTGTCGGCACACAACACCTGATTGCTCCACCTCTTGTAATAATTAAAAAAAGCCCCTCGTCCATAGATGGTGTTCGCATTGGAGGAGAAGCTACTCTACGTAGTTATGTAATTGCTACACATATTTCCCCCCCAGCCGGTACAATAATCCATGATCTTGGAGAAAAATCACCTGCAACTAAAGAAGGCACTAATTTTGGCGTATATGGAACATACCGAGATGAATGCACTCGAACGCAAGAAGGGTGGCGTATTAGACGACGCTCCTTAGATTACGTGCACACTCAAGGCTACCTTTTTGGTGAACAAGGATAATCAATGAATATATCTGTACCTATAGGTATAGGACTACCGCAAGTTTTTCCTCAGGGAAGAACTTCCGATTTGGCTGACATCTCAACATTTGCAAAAAAAGCTGATCATCTAGGTTTTGAAAGTCTTTGGGCTCTCGAACAAATTGCAGATCAGGGAAGTATGTTAGAACCAATCAGCCTACTTTCATATGTTTCTGCAGTCACAAAACAAATACGCCTTGGTACTTCGGTCTTTGTTTTACCTCAAAGAAATCCTATACAACTAGCAAAAAGTCTGTCGACACTAGATCTATTAAACAATGGCCGTACTATTGCAGGAATAGGTATAGGCAATGAAAACGATCTCAATTCTGCGTTCGGGCTACCACCAGGAAAACGAGTTCGACGCTTCAATGAAAACCTTGCTGTTATGCGGGCGTTATGGGCTGATGGTAACGCATCTTTCGATGGTGATTTTTACAAATTTAAAAATTTGCGTATGTCTCCGAAACCACAACAACGCCCGACCATACCAGTTTGGTTTGGCGCACGAAGTGAACCAGCACTAAAAAGAGCGGCCAAGCTAGCAGATGGATGGATGGGGGCAGGCTCATCAAGCATCATCGAGTTTAAAGAACATATAGGTATCTTGAAAAGGGCATTAGAGGACTTTGATAGAGACCTCAGAAAATTTACATTCTCAAAAAGGATCTACCTAGCTATTGATACAAATTTAGATAGAGCAGAAAATCGAATGAAAAAGTTTTTTCAGCATACCTACGGGAACCCGGACATGGCTAACCACGTTGCAATTTGGGGATCGCAAGAAAGTGTGTTTGAACGAATTAGCGAAATTATAGATTTGGGTGCAACTCATGTTTTAGCACATTTTGTATTTGATTTTGATGAGCACCTAGAAGCACTCGCCCCACTAGTTAAAAAACAGACCGACTAAAAAAGGATACTAGGCAAAAATATGATGGCCTATACTACGAAGGGAATGAACAATGGTTGAAATTCTACGTGCTAATGAAATGGGATTCTGCATGGGTGTTCGACGAGCAGTCCAAATCATGGAACACGAATCCTCAACAGGAAAGCCAATTGCTAGTGCAGGAGAGATAGTACACAACCCTAGAGTAGTAGAACAACTTGAAAAATCCGGGGTTCGCCAACTACCAGGTCCAGACGAAATAGCAGGAGATTTTGGAAAGGCAACTGCTAAGCACCTTAATGGTGAACGTGTAGCTATTACTGCACATGGAGTTGGTGAAAAAGTTTTACGTGACATTGAAACAGCTGGACTTGAAATTATCGATACTACATGTCCTGTAGTTACACGTGCACAGCGATTTGCCCAAAAATTCGTTCGTGATGGATGGCATGTCTTAATCTTTGGAGATCCTGGCCATAAAGAAGTGCGGGGAATTATAGGCTGGACTTTTGACAAACAAGGTGTAGCTCAAGCCACAGTTACCGCACAATCAGATTTGTCTCACCTCAAAAAAATGATTGCGGAATTTCCTGGCGGCTTTCCTAATAAAGTTGGAGTGATGGCACAAACAACACATAAAATGGAAGCCTTCGCTCAATTTGTCTCCAATTTGATGTTGTTACAGCGAAATGCAAACTTCGAAATGCATGTAGTCAACACGCTTTGTCATGCAACAACCGGTCAACAAGAAGAAGCAGCAGCACTGGCAAAAATTGTCGATCTTATGATAGTAGTGGGTGGACAAAAAAGTGCGAACACACGACATCTCCGTGAAGTATGTGAGGAACAAGGAACAACTACATATCACATAGAAAAGGCTGAACAGATTGATCCTAGATGGCTTCAAGGGAAAATACGTGTGGGCTTAACAGCTGGGGCTTCTACCCCAGATAGTTCTATAGACGAGGTAGAAAACAGGCTCTTGGAACTAACCCGAGCTTAGAATAATGGATCAAGTAAATCGAGAAGCCCTCGACTTTGCACTGAAACGAGGTGTGAGCCACCTGCTTTCTGAACAAACGAAAGAGGGATACTGGTGGGGTGAACTCGAATCAAATGTGACTATGGCAGCTGAACATATCCTGCTTGAACGATTTCTTGGTTCATATAAATCGGAACGTGAATCCCAAATACGACGATATATTTTGTCACTACAAAAAGATGATGGTTCGTGGCCTATCTACTGGGATGGCCCTGGCGATATAAGTATTACAGTGGAAGCATACTTTGCCTTAAAACTTTCTGGAGAAAATCCCGAAAGTAGTCATATGGTTCAGACACGCAATTGGATCATTCAACATGGAGGCATAGGAAAAACTCGAATTTTCACAAAATTATGGCTTGCATTATTTGGCCAATTCGAATGGTCCGGTCTCCCAATTATGCCTCCTGAAGCGATCTTATTACCACCGAAATTTCCTTTAAACATCTATGCATTTTCCTCTTGGGCACGAGCAACAATGGTTCCTATTTTAATAGTTTCAACAAAAAAACCAATAGTAGACATTCCTAAAAACCTAGGAGTTAGCGAACTAGCCCTCAAAAAAGATGACTTAGAAAAAATTGATTTTAAACGAGATAGGAAAATGTTTAACTGGCGCAATTTTTTCCTAGGTCTAGATCGGGTGTTAAGGATGTATGAAAAATCTATATGGAAACCATTCCGCCAAAAAGCATTAAAAGCCTGTGAAGAATGGCTTATTAAACACCAAGAAAAGGATGGCTCCTGGGGAGCCATCCAACCACCCTGGGTCTATTCTTTAATTGCTTTAAAATGTCTCGGTTATCAATTGGAACACCCGGTGATGGCAAAAGGACTAGAAGGTCTGCTCACCAGTTTTGCATTAGAAACAAAAAATACATTTACGGTACAACCTTGCCTATCTCCTGTTTGGGATACAGCTTTAGCAATAACAGGTCTCAGAGAAGCTGGTGTTCCGGCAAATGATCCATCTTTACAACGTGCTGGAGAATGGCTACTGAGCACAGAAGTAACGAGCCTTGGCGATTGGGCAATTACAACACCTGGCATAGAACCAGGGGGGTTTCCGTTTGAATTTGCCAACGAACAATACCCAGATACAGATGATACGGCCGAAGTACTGATAGCCTTACGCCTGCTTAACTTGCAAAATAAGGACGCACCATTTTTGCGTGCTAAACGATGGTTAAGAGCAATGCAATCGAAAAATAAAGGGTGGGGTTCTTTTGATCGAGACAATACCCGTAACTTTGTATCCCAGATACCATTTTGTGATTTTGGGGCTGCCCTCGATCCTCCAACTGAGGATGTGACTGCCCATGTTTTAGAATTTTTTGCATTGGAAAACTTACCTACGGACGAAAGGATGATAAAAGACACGATTAATTTTCTTTGGGATACACAAGAGGAGGATGGTTCTTGGTGGGGACGATGGGGAGTCAATTACATCTATGGACTAGGAGCCGCAGTACCGGCTCTTATTACTGCTGGTGTCGATCCAAATGACAGACGTATTAAAAAAGCTCTCGATTGGCTGGAAAATTTCCAAAACTCTGACGGAGGATGGGGGGAAACCTGCATCACCTATGATGATCCTAAAAAACGTGGCCTTGGGGAAAGTACTGCATCGCAAACAGCATGGGGATTGCTCGCACTTTTATCAGGTGGGCATCTAAAAAACGAATCCGTTTCGAAAGCCATAAATTATTTGATTCGCACCCAAACAGAAGATGGGCAATGGGATGAAGATGCATTTACAGGTACTGGTTTCCCTCAAGACTTCATGCTCAAATATCATATGTATCGTAATTACTGGCCCTTATGGGCACTTGGCCGCTACCGTCGACTCTGCGATAAAAATCCGATTCACCTACCAAGCGTATCACCGTTAAATTAAGCTAAATGAATCCAAGTAAACCATCGGAAATTACTACTACTGAATTACAACAAGCGTACAAATGGTGTGAAGACTTTGCACGTTCGAACAATGAAAATTTTACGGTCGTCTCGTGGCTACTCCCCAAAAAACTTCGTTCTCACTTCTTTTCGGTTTATGCCTTTTGCAGATATACCGATGATCTAGGAGATGAAGCTGAAGGCGATCGGAAAGCACTATTAAATGCATGGGAAAAAGAAATTCTATCTGCAATCGAAACTGAAAGTTCCAGACCTCTAACAAAAGCATTAATTCAAACGATTAACGAATGTGCAATCCCTGTTGAACTATTTTTACGTCTTATCGAAGCTAACAGAATGGACCAACACAAACAGCGTTTTACTAACTATGAAGAATTACTCAATTATTGCAGTTATTCCGCTAACCCAGTTGGTCAAATGGTCTTGGGTATTCTAGGCCATCACGATACGAAAAGAATTGAACTGTCTGACGCGACATGCACAGGTCTACAATTAGCAAATTTTTGGCAAGATGTTTCAGTAGATATTACAAAAGGGCGTATATATATCCCCATTGAAGACCTGGAACAATTTGGAGTCACGGAAACTGACATACACAGAAAAAATGTAACTCATTCGTATAGGGATTTAATGGAGTTCGAAGTTAATAGAACTCGAGGCTGGTTTCGAAAAGGTGCCGACTTAGAACATATGCTATCAGGAAACGTTCGGACTGATATACGCTTGTTCCGGCAAGGAGGCGAAGCAATTTTAGATGCCATACAAAATGTGCAATATGACACATTAAGCAGCAGACCAACCATAAAAAATGGTAGAAAAGCTAAACTAGCAGTTATAAATGTTATCCGCGGCTTGCTCCGCTTATAAATTGAGAAGAGTAAAAAGGACTATCTTTTGTCTACTGACGTATTAACTCAATTGGAAAACACCCAAAATATGTACTACACAACGGATGCTGCATATGCATGGTGCAAGACATATACACAACAACGCGCCTCGAATTTTTACTACGCATTTGCAATCCTCCCCACGATAAAACGAGAGTCAATTTACGCAGCATACGCATTCAGCGGTTATGTAGACGACATAGCCGATGAGATTAAGGATCGAAAAATCCAAGAAACTTCTATCACTCAAGCTAGAACACAGCTTCGAGATTGTTATGCCGGGAAAGCTGCAGGTCCACTTTTTACGGCACTGGCAGCAACAATAAAAAAATACGATATACCCCAAGAATACTTTGAGGAATTAGTCAATGGCGTAGAAATGGATTTCACAATTAATCGTTATGCCACATGGACAGAACTTGAAAAATATTGTTACCGAGTAGCCTCGATGGTAGGGCTTATTTGTACCTCAATTTTTGGAACCAAAGCAGATATCAATATGAAAGATTATGCGATTAAGATGGGTTTGGGACTTCAGATAGTTAATATCATGCGAGACGTCAGCGAAGATGCAGAACGCGGCAGAATCTACTTCCCCCAAGATGAACTAGCTAAACACCAACTTACCGATACTGACATATTAGAAGGTCAGTACGATGAACGTTTTATCGAACTGATGAAGCAGCAAGGAGAACGAGCACGAAAATATTTCACGGAAGGAAAGCATCTACTACCTTTGCTTGATAACAGATCACGGATGTGCGTGAACGTAATGCAAGGAGTATATTTCGAAATTCTCAAACGCATTGAGCTCAGAAATTATGATGTCATATCTAAGCGTGTGAGGCTTAGCAACAAAGAAAAGATCTTTGCAATAGGCCACCTTTGGCTTGATGCATTACTGAACGCAAAATAATGCATGTTGCCATCATCGGTGGAGGATTAGCTGGCCTAGCAGCTGGTTGTGAGCTTTCTGATCATGGCCATAATGTTGAAATATTCGAAAGTCGCCCTTGGTTAGGTGGTTCAACATATTCATTCACCACGCCAAAGGAGTTAGGTGAGGTAGATAACGGACAACATATTTTTATGAACTGTACTACTGCATATACAGACTTTTTAAAACGCCTTGGTACACTTCATCTAACAAAACAGCAAAAGTTGATGCGTATAGCGGTCTTTGACAAAAAAGGGCAACGTTCAGACATTCGAACAACCCATCTCCCAACACCTTTACATCTCACACCTTCACTTATTTCATACAAACACCTAACACTTCGGCAAAAAAATCAAATTGCTAGAATCTTAGTAAAGCTAAAACTGGGTATGACTTCGAAAAGTCACGGTGAGGAATCCTTTGATTCCTGGTTACGTAACCAAGGGCAAAGTGATCAAATAATCAAAGATTTTTGGGATTTCTTAATGAAACCAATTCTGAATTGCACTACTTCTGAGGCCAGTACCACTCAAGCATTTTTCGTAATCAAAAGAGGCCTTTTATCTACGAAAAATGCTATGGCAATTGGGTTACCGACTGTTGGATTAAATACATTACATATCGAACCTGCAAAAAAATACATTGAAAATAGAAACGGGAAAGTACAAACACGTTCAAAAGTTGAAGAACTGATCATAAATAACGGCCATGTCGAAGGGATGAATATTAGTGGCAAACGAGTTAAACCCTTTGATGCATATATTTGTGCTCTCCCACCTTGGTGCGTACAAGAAATACTGCCAAAACCATGGCAAACTAAAGGTTCCCTAAATCTACTCAGAGCTTTCAAGCCATCACCCATTATGAATATCCATATCTGGTACGACCAGCCAGTAGCAAACTTTGAGTTTGCGGCCTCTTTAAGTGATAACCTTCAATGGATATTTAACCAAACAAAAATCAATGGGAAGGAAACCATTCAAGAACACCTAGTAATATCAATTAGTGCACCCACGGATCTTTTTAATCTAACGAAACCGGAAGTATTACAGGCAATTCTACCTGAGTTAAATAACGTCTTACCAAAAACTAGAACTGCAAACATAAGAAATTATCTGGTCATTAAGGAGCCATTTGCAACTTTTATCCCTTCAGTTAGATTAAAACGACCTGGCCCTACAACACCTTTAGACAATTTTTTTCTGGCAGGAACTTATACAGATACACAATGGCCAGCAACAATGGAATCTGCAGTCCAAAGTGGTCATAATGCGGTGAATGCATTAGAGAACGCCCTGCAAAAACCGGACCTTTCACAAAATAATGCCTAAACTACCGTCCAACATTACAAAACCACTTCGGGTACTTGCAGGAGCAGCTATTAGTGCCGGATTAATATGGGTGTTCCTAAAAGATGTACAGCTTGGTGAAGTTGCCAATTCATTAAAAATGGCTGACCCCATTTTTGTAATACCTATGATTGGAATATTTTTCCTGCGCTACTGGTTAAGAGCTTTACGATGGAGCGTACTAGTTCAGCATTTGAGAAAAATCCGACCAAGACTCGCATTACCTCGGGTTATCTTTGCGCAGGCCTCCAATATTATGCTTCCATTTCAACTCGGTTACGTAGTTATGGTCCAAATTAGTTCACGTAAATTTCAGCTTGGTCGTCGTGAATTGTTTGGAGCTGAAATTATTGAACGCATAATGGATGGCTTCGTATTTTCCCTTATGCTTGCATTAGCACTAGCTACCTTGGCCATTGGCAATGGATTTACAGGACTGACCATTTTTATGCTTTTTGGAACGACCACCGGACTTTGTCTGGTTTGGTTTTTTACACGTCCTCAAATACTTAAGAAAAAACCCGGTACTGGACTAAGCAAACATCTTTTTAGATTTTTACAATCGGATACAATAACACCACTAATTCACGGCTTGAAAGCTGCTCAACAAAAAAAACAGATGTTCAAAATTTTTCTACTAACCAGCTTCGCTTGGATGGCAGAAGCATTACTCTACTGGCTTGTTGCTGAATCCCTAGGAATAGATGCTTCGCCTTTAGTACACATCTTCGTCGTTGCCGCTGCGAACATAGGGGCAGGAATTCCTCTGGCACAATCTGGAATTGGTTTAATTCTCTTAGCAAACCTTTCACTTAGGGGTATCGGTGAAACCGCAGAAACTGCTGTCGCTTACGCAATAGGAGTCGAGGCAATTGTTGTGCTTCCGCTGTTATTTTTGGCCCCATTTGCTGCATGGGACATGCGATTAAGTTGGAAGGACTTCGATTTTAGGAATACGCGAGTTAGCAAAGAAAAAGCATAAGGTTCGTCAAATTTCAAGAGAAAATATCAGATAATAGTCGCTGCAGACAAGACGTTCAGGTATGCTCTCTGCACGCGTAATTTATTTTTTATTCAAAAGAGGTAAGTATGGGTGTTCCATTACGACAAGCCTTGGTTGTTGCCAAGTATTTGATGGCCCAAAAATTACGTGGTAAAAAACGATTTCCGTTAGTTTTAATGCTAGAACCGCTCTATCGATGCAATCTTGAGTGTGAAGGCTGTGGGAAAATCCAACACCCTGAAGACATTCTTAATACATACCTTTCGCCTGAGGAATGTTGGGAGGCGACAGATGAATGTGGCGCACCCGTAGTTTCAATTGCAGGAGGTGAGCCTTTAATTCACCCAGAGATTGACACAATTGTCGAAGGTCTCGTACAGAGAAAAAAATTTGTTTATCTCTGTACAAATGCAATATTGCTGGAACGCTGGTTACCCAAATTAAAACCTTCCCCTTATCTGACAATCAGTGTCCACATGGATGGGCTAGAAAAATTACATGATGCAATGGTTGCCCGTGAAGGGGTATTTGAAAAAGCAGTAAAAGCAATAAAAAAAGCGAAGGAACTAGGATACCGAGTTAATACCAATACAACAGTATTCACCGATAGCGCGCCTGAAGGGATGCGTGAACTTTTCAATTTCCTGAATGATGATCTTGGCGTCGATGGCATGATGATCTCACCTGGTTATGACTACCCAAAAGCACCCAATCAAAAAGTTTTCCTCAACCGTCCTGAAATGATTAAAACATTTGATAATATATTAGATTTTCCTGAACGAAAAAAATGGCGTTTCAATCATTCACCGTTATTTCTAAAATTTTTGCAAGGTAAAAAAGCTATGCAATGTACCGCATGGGGAAACCCTACGCGGAGTGTGCTGGGATGGCAACGACCCTGCTATCTAATGAATGAAAGCTATGCAGACTCATTTGTGGAATTAATGGAGGAAACTGAATGGGATCGATATGGCTTTGGACGTGATTCCCGATGTACAAATTGCATGGCTCATTGCGGATACGAAGCAACGGCAGTTGGCTCAATGCTAGAAAGCCCGTTGGAAGGCCTAAAAGCAGCAATTTCAACGATTGGCGGCGGTCCAAGCAAGTGAGCATCCTTATTGTGGCCCCCACAATACGTGAAGCTCGCGGAGTGGGACAAGGATGCGTAGCACTCGGAACACTCGATATAGCCGTTTCTACCCTAGAATCGATCATCACTGAAAAAAAACCCGATACAATTATCCTAGCCGGTTTGTGCGGGGGATTAGATCCCGCCTTGAAAAAAGGTGATTTGGTATTTGCTAGACAGGTAGAAGGTATCGGAACTAAATCGGCTCCCTCACCTGAAAAAATGATTTTCGAGTCAGGACGCCGTGCACTTCGAACTGCTGGGCTACCTTTTGTAACATCAAAAATAATAACCCAACCACATGTCGCAGCGACAACGACAGAAAAGCTTGCCTTGTGGAATGAATATGGAGCAGCAGGGGTTGATATGGAAACTCTTCCCTTAGTACAAGTAGCGGAAAAGGCAAATATACGTTGGCTTGTTTTACGCGCAGTAATTGATACTGCATCAGTAACGTTACCTAAGGATCTCGCAAATTGGGAAAACGAGGAAACCGAATGGAAAACCAAATTTAAAATCCTAACAAGTCCTCTCGAATGGGGAAAATACCTTCGCCTTGCACGCGCATTACAACTTTCTATGCGCTCACTCCGTAAAGGGGTTCCTATCCTACAGAAGGTTGCCGAAGATACGATTTCACTTGACATGGACATTGTAGCTAAATCAACCTGATAGTGAAATGAGCAGCCTAAAAAACCGCGTTGTATTAATTACAGGAGCAAGTAGTGGTATAGGTTTAGCTAGTGCTCGTATGTTTGCTGATGAAGGTGCCAATGTCGTATTAGCAGCTCGTAATCAAGATCGACTTTCAGAAATTGCAAAGGAATTTAACTCAAAAGGCTATCATTTCCTAGCAAAAAAATGTGATGTACGAAAACCCCTAGACGTAGAACGCATTGTAAAAGCCTCAAATGATCGATTTGGAACAATCGATATTTTGGTTAATAGTGCTGGGACTGCACTTTATGGATTAGTGGAAGAAACCCCGGATGAAGCACTACAAGACAATCTTGAAGTCAATTTAATCGGAACACTTCGATGTATACGAGCAGTTATACCCAGTATGCGTAAGCAAAAATGGGGAAGAATAATCAACGTAGGATCAGTCATAGGAAAAAGAGGCTGGGCATTTCATGGTGGTTATGCAGCAAGTAAATTTGCTCTAACCGGATTGACTCAATCGCTACAAGCAGAATTAGCAAATTCAGGAATTACAGCGACCCTAATCCTACCAGCAAGTACTAGAACTAATTTCTTCTCCTCTGCAATAATTACTTCGAACGGTTATGAACCAAAAATGTTAGGACCCGTTCAGAATGCAGAGATGGTCGCACAACATATACTAAAATCAGCAAAACGTCCTAAGGAAACCGTGTATACAATTTGGTGGATGAAATGGTCTTTTATCCTTGCAGAAATGTTTCCTTGGCTATACTCAACTGCAGCAAAAATTTTTTATCTGAAAAACAGTAGTGAGCACTAATAGTCGTAGCCAGCCTCCCGGATTAACTCAAGTGTACGTTCGAGACCGCCACCAAGTTTGTCAAAGCTACCAACATCAATGGAATCAGGAACTTCCAAACCATTACGCGGGCTTACATTACCTGCCAAGGGAAACTCCCAAGTATTCGCTGCAAAATGAGCCTGTCCTCTTTCAGAAAGCAACCACTGAATAAAACGCTCAGCAAGCTTCTGATTTGAACTTGAATCTAATACACCAATAGCAGTAGCTATCGTGACACCAGCTGGGTCCCCATCAGCAAAACGATGATTCTCACTCACCATAGATGGATCCTCGGCCTTCATCCTAATGTTGTAATAATGATTCACAAGCCCCGCCTCAACTTCCCCACGATTTACAGCCTTTACAATGCCACTATTGTTTGAGTATGTGGGTGCACCACCAGCTTTCAAGGATTTTAACCACGCAAGAGCTACATCATCACCTGCTTCAAGACGGAAAAGGGTAAAGAAATCCTGGAAAGAACCATTTCCCGGTGCAATCGCAATACGTCCAGCCCATTTTTCTGAAGTAAGTTCAGCAATTGTCATTGGGAGTTCATCATGAGAAAGCAACTCTGTGTTGTAAACTAAAACACGCTGCCGTCCAGTAATTGCTGTCCATAATCCGGTAGCACTTGCTGGTGCCAAATCTAAAGTCTCTTCACTAAGCTTAGCTAAACGACCTTTTTCACCTAATAATCCAACAGGACCAGGACTTTTTGATAAAAATAAATCGGCAGGAGATTTGTTCCCCTCCTCAATAATAGTCAAAGCAAGATCTACTGAACCTGCGTAACGCACTTCAACTTTTATACCAGTATCTTCCGTAAATTTTTCAATAGCAGGTGCTATTAAAGACTCAACCCGACCTGAATACAAAACCAAAACCTCTGGATCGTCATCTCCACATCCGATCGCCAATACAGGCAATACGGAAATTAATAAACAAGCAATCAAAATCAATATTCTACGCATATAAAACCTAAAAAAAGGTTATCCTAACTTTTTAATTAAGTCAAAATTATTAATGAAATAAGTACATACACTTTTTAATTAAATGTTTTAATTAATATTTATTATATGCCAAGATAAAATAGGGCTGCACGAGTTACGATCACATCTATCTCAGATGTAGATACGTTTTATCTCATCATATGAACCACAGAAAACCACAAAATATCACGCGCATCTACAGGCCAATGCAAATCAGATTTTCAAATTTGACGATCGACAGCAAGGAAATATCGGGCATAGGGACAGTAGCATTGCTTTTAAAGTTAGACTTTTCCCAAGGTGAATTGTCACTCTAGCTACGCCTTGAAGACTACGCTCCAAATCGGTTTTCTCGATATTTAGGCATACGATCTGAATCACTTGAAAGCATAGGTCCCAGCTCATCCTCATCAATAGTTCCCGCAAAATGCCTTCCAGCTTTTCCTGCATCATAAGTAATCCATTTTTCCGGAACTATTTCCAAGATTACTCGAAGAGGTGAATCTAGAATTTTTTCAAAATCAGCGCTTCCTCTAGCTAGAGCAGGATAGAACCAATCTTTCAACTCTTGATTATCTTCATGAATAATTGCACGTCCTTTGGCAGTTGCAGTTCCCTGAGGGCATCCGCTATCTGGTGAAGCTGTAGCACCACTTACAACAACAGAACATCTAGGATCACGTCGTAATGCGGCAACACGATGACGGTGACCTGCACAAGTGATCCAAAAACGACCATCATGCCAAACATAAGCATGCATCACTCCAACCGGCCAACCATCCTTAGTAGACCACATGAGTACGCATTCACCAGATAAACTACATATTTTATCGATCTGCTCATCATCATAAGGATAAATCGATACAGTTTCATGTTCATGAGTTTGTACAAGTGCCATTAAAATCTCCATTAAAAAATTGCATTATTCTAAGCTAAATTATCATTCATTACACATTAAAGACAGGATGAGTTTTGGAAAACGAAGATTTTATAAATACCGATATAACAAAATTTAAGACAAAAATAATGCGCGAAACTAAACGTAAGTTAAATAGTAGCGGTTTTTATCTTGATCCGATGACAATGAGCTACTTTTTTTAGAAGCAATTGAGCAAGGTGGATATGGAACCCCCAAAGGGTGGCGCGATAAGTTACTAACTGGAGGTGTCGAAGTTTTAACAGAGATGAAAAGATTTTACGGATCTACGTTGGGACAAAAGACGAAAATCAAATTGCAGATGTTACTAACGGTATCAAATAATCTAGCGTAAAAATGGGGGAACTATCTACCAGAACGATCCCGTGCATTGCTACGTCTCTCTTTTTTGCGTAATTTCCTAATCCGTTCTTGCTCTTCTCTTTTCCTTTTCTGACTTGGTTTCTCAAAACGAGCACGCTTTCGTGCCTCTGAAAGAATTCGGTCCATTTGTACACGCCTATTGAATCGCTTTAAAGCAGACTCGAAAGGTTCATCCATACCAACTTTTACTTCTGACAAACCTAAGCCTCTTTCTAGGCAAATGCCTATAGGTCATAATTAAGATCGCTATTAAATCTTAGCTTGTTTAGTCTTATAAACGAGCTGTGTTAGAAATCCTACTCTCTTGAACAATTATTAAGCAACCACTCAGTTGTTCTAGATAGCGTAAACTTGGAGAGTAATCGAACTACATAATTCAAGCAAATGGGG
>CAWVTC010000016.1:0-17539 GCA_963933025.1 uncultured Dehalococcoidia bacterium
CACCCATAACCGAAGAGTTTGATGTGCTTATAGTTGGTGCAGGTATTTCGGGAGTAGGTGGTGCTTATCACTTAACACAGCAACTCCCTGAAACTAGCTTTGTCGTTCTCGAAGGACTAGATAGCTTTGGGGGAACATGGTGGTCCCATCGGTACCCTGGTATTCGTTCAGACAGTGATCTTCATACCTTTGGCTATCGGTTTAAACCATGGAGCGGACCACCTATTGCAACAGCAGAAGAAATTCTTAAATACATGGGGGAGGTCATCGAAGAAAACGAGCTTGCAAAACATATCCGATATAACCATCGAATCACGTCAGCAAACTGGTCAAATGAAAATAATCACTGGACGATCGAAGCCACACAAACTGACACAGGTAACGTAAAGAGATTTAAGACAAATTTCCTCTGGATGTGCCAAGGCTACTATCGCCATTCCGAAGGATATACACCAGATTGGGAAGGAATGGACCGATATGAAGGAGAAATTGTACACACTTCAGCTTGGCCTGAAAACTTAGAATACAAAAATAAAAATGTTCTTGTGATTGGGTCAGGAACATCAGCAGCAACTCTCGTTCCTGCAATCGCTGATGATTGCAAGCATGTTACGGTCGTACAACGCACTCCTACCTACTACACTCCTGGGGCTAATCGTAATGACCTTGCTGAAACATTACGAGACCTCGAAGTAGATGAAGCCTGGATACATGAAATCGTTAGACGCCAGATTATAAGAGACCAGGCTATTTTCACCAAAATGGCACGCGAAGAACCAGAAAAAGTTAGGGAAGAACTTCTTGCGGGTGTCCGTGCCATCCTAGGACCAGACTACGATATAGATACTCATTTCACCCCTGACTATAGACCGTGGCGTCAACGCATCGCCTTTATTCCCGATGGAGACTTCTTTCAGGCAATAAATTCTGGACAAGCATCTATTGTTACTGACGAAATAGAAAAATTTACGGAAAAAGGTCTCCTTTTGAAATCTGGAAAAGAGCTCGAAGCAGAAATTATCGTTACTGCAACAGGCTTCAATATGAACGTACTTGGGGATATAGATTTTAAAATTGACGATGAAACCATTGATTTTTCAAAAACAGTCACCTATCGGGGAATGATGTTTACTGGTGTACCAAATTTGCTATGGGTATTTGGGTACTTTCGTGCCAGCTGGACATTAAGGGCGGATCTTTTGGCAGATTTTGTATGTCGCTTACTCAAACACATGAATAAGAATGACCTCGAAAAAGTCGATGTCACATTAAGACCTGAAGATAAAGATATGGAATTGTTACCATGGATTGATCCTGAAAATTTCAACCCTAACTACCTCACACGTGCATTGCCTCTACTCCCTAAGCGAGGAGACAAGCCAGAGTGGCAACATACACAAGATTATTGGCGTGAAAAGGATGATATACCAGCAATTGACCTAGATGCGCCCGAGTTCCTATACCACTAAAAGTCTAGTGGAACAATAAAGGCATCTGTCTACCACGGAATGTCCGGAAATACTTACTAAGCATACGTGGTTGCCCTTGATAATTTGAATTCATTTCCCCTGAACCATAAAGCTGTACTGGGTGTTCAATCATGGGCTCGAATGTAAGTTTTCCTACTTGCTGGCCATTTTCAATCAAAAAAGGAACATCGTGTGCCCGTACCTCGAGAACAGCACGGGAACCAGGAGGATGTTCTTCCCCAAATTCACCGAAGCCAGGATCGAAAAAACCTGCGTAATGTGTCCTCAATTCACCACTCGCAGGGTCATAAGCAACAAGCTCTCCGGCAACAGAACCTGGTATCCGAACATGTTCTTGTGAACGCAGTAAATAAAATTCTTCAGGTTCAAGAATAAGCCGTCCCTTATCACGCCAAAGAGGTTCCCAAAAATCCGAGGGGTCATTCCGTTCCGGATCAGTAAGGTCAACTAGTCCGCTATCTCTACGAGCTCGATAACCCACTACCTCATCAGGTTCTCCTCCTGTTTCTGCACTAGAGCCAGCGAGATCTACACGTAAAAAAGCTCCGCCCAAATTCTCAATCTGCTGAACAGATAACGGTAAGTTGTTATCAAAAATTACGGCAGTATTTACGGAACTATGTAGCTCAGAAGCTCTCACACTAGTTTCTCCAGATAATTCTAAGCCTCGAACTTTTGGATCTTCTACAATAAGTCGCACCTGATTCAAGGTGAGACCTTTTCGTAGGCGCACTGTGAAAGAACGGGTAATCACTTCCATAAATAAAGGACCGGCATAACCTGGGCGAATTTCATCAAACCGAGAAGAAAAATCGGTGATGATACGAGTAAAGATATCTACCCGGCCAGTACTACTCTTTGGATTTGCACGAGCCTTAACACCTTCAGGAAGTCGAAGTCCTTCGATTAATGGTATTAAATATGGTCGGTTCGTCTCAAGAACTGCACCATGCTTACCATCTAAGGGAACCACATCAATAACATGGTCGTGCAATTTGGTCACCACCTCATTTGCAGGACCAGGAAGAAAACTACTCCTCAAACGATATGCAACATTTCCCAAACGCAAGTCAATGCTAGCTGGCTGATAGGAACCGATCGGTATAGGTTCTTCTTCAGGAACAACAACAACCCCACTATTCACAGCTTGCTGTAGCTGTTGAATAGCAAGAACCCCATAAGAATCCACGGGCGTATCAAGGGCCTTTTTAATTTCCATATTTAGTGCACTATGCAACGATACCAAAACATAAGCATGCTTTTGAGCATTTCAGGAACAAGCACGCTAAACTTAAAGTTCGCATATGGAGGTAACAATGGGTAACTTAGGACGATTTTTAACTGCAATGGTGACACCGTATACAAATGATGGTGAAGTCGACTATACAGGTGCACGAGCACTAGCACGAACACTAATAGCTGCAGGAAACGATGGAGTTGTTGTAACAGGGACAACAGGTGAAGCACCTCTTCTAAGCACCGATGAAAAATATCGGCTTTGGGAAGAAATTAAAGACGAGCTCGGAGAAAATGCCACAGTTATTGCAGGTGCCGGAACTAATAACACTAAACAGTCCGTCGAATTGGCAAAACAGGCTGAAACCGCTGGTGTAGACGCTATTTTAGCAGTTACACCATATTATTTACGACCACCCCAAGATGGAATCATTGTACATTTCGAACAAATTGCACAGGCTTCAACACTTCCTATCATTGTATATAACGTTCCCTCAAGAACGGGGACAAATCTCACAGTTGAAACACTCGTGCGTTTAGCCAAAACAGCAAATATTATTGGTAATAAAGAAGCAAATGGTGACCTTAACAGCACTGCTAAATTAATAGAACTGGTACCCTCTTTTAAAATTTGGAGCGGCAACGACAATGATAATTTCCATCTATGGTGTATGGGTGCATGGGGAGCAATAAGCGTAACCGGCCATTTGGTAGCAAAACAACAAAAAGAAATGCTAAACAAAGTACTATCTGGAGATATTGAAGGTGCTGCCGCAATACACCGTCGACTTGTACCACTTACAGATACATGTTTTAAGTACGGTAATCCAAGCACAATCAGAGGAATTATGCGGCGCTTGGGAAAGCCTATAGGAAAACCACGATTACCCATCTTGGAACCTACAGAAGGAGATGTTGAAGGCCTTATAGCAGAAATAAAAAAATACGAACTCGACGATGGATACAATAATTAGGACAGCTTTGTGAGAACTTCGGCTATTACTCAAATTCAATCAATTTTGCAGGCTAGAAGATGATGGACTATGGGATTGGCGAACAGCTCACACGTGCACGTCTTTCCCAAAATTTAACTATAGAAGAAGCTGAACAAGGAACACGGATTTCAGGACGTTTTCTACAAGCCCTTGAACGAGAGGACTTTAACAAAATTCCAGCACCTGTTTTTGCAAAAGGCTTTCTTAGATCTTATTCCCAATTTCTAGGATTAAATCCACAAACACTTCTGGCCCTCTTCCCGCAATCAAAAGATGTGAAACTTTCTCAGTCAAAAATCATTGGTGAACAAAAATTTCCACGACACTCTTTGGCTAATCCTTTGAGTAAATGGAAAAGGTCGGGTACTCCGAAAATCATTGGTGGGAATGAACAAACTAACCCTCTAGCCACCATTACAAACGCCGGAGCAAACATTATTTTACGTAGACATATAGGCAAAGAAAACCTCCTAAAAAATCTTTTTGGGCGACTTATTCTTACATTTTTGCTCTTGATCATTGTGGGGGTAGGAATATACGTAGTACTCCGGGAGAACACAGGATCTGATCTAGGAAATTACCAACCTAATGTAATCTCAGCGGATAATAGCCCAGCAACAAAAACCACAATATCAACAATCACGATCAAGGTAAGCAAGGGGATTATTCCTGATGTAATCGGACAAGATGTCTCAATAGCTTATGCTGCTATAGAAGAGGCCGGCTTCGTAGTCACAACGATGTATGATCATAATTTAGACTATCCTGATGGAGTCGTATTCGACCAATCACCACCATCCGGCATAGAATTACCTGTCGGAAGAACTATAACTATTATGACAAGCACAGGCCCATGAACAAAAAACCAACTTATCACCTCATAACACTTGGATGCCCAAAAAACGATGTTGACAGTCTTCATCTTGAACGCCTACTGGATAATGGTGGTCTACAACCAACAGAAAAAGTACAAGATGCAGATTCAATAATTGTCAATACCTGTGGGTTTATTGAACAAAGTAAAGATCAATCCTTAGCAACTGTTCATGAATTAGCAAAAACAAAACAGGCAAATCAAAAACTAGTTGTAGCAGGCTGCCTAACCCAAATTGCTGCAGAAGAAGTTCAGATATCAGAACCACTTATAGATCATATTTTTGGAGTTGGTGAATGGGAACAGGTAGCCAAAACACTTGGCGTTGGCAATGTCCCTATCTATGATATTCCAAAAAGTGTCGTGAAATTGAAAGGGCCGAGTGCATATTTAAAAATCTCTGATGGCTGTGATGCACCCTGTACTTTTTGTGTTATTCCAAAAATAAAAGGACCTCTAAAATCTTCTTCGGTAGGACGATTAGTTCATGAAGCAAACAGGCTTGTCGATTCAGGAGCTAAGGAATTAGTATTGGTAGCCCAAGACAGTACAGCATGGGGTGAAGATCTAGGTATTAAAAACGGATTACCTGAGCTATTAAAGGTTTTGGCGCAAGAAGTCGGTCCGGATACATGGCTTAGATTAATGTACGCATACCCAAGTCGTGTACGGCCGGCATTAATTGAAGCGATGGCAACAATTCCAAACGTCGTACCCTATCTTGATGTACCCCTCCAGCATGGGTCCGAAAATATGTTAAGGAAAATGCGACGGCCATGGAAAAGTTCAAAAACACGTCAAATGATTGTAAATTTAAGGGAAGCAATTCCAGAAATCACACTGCGTACATCCCTAATTGTCGGCTTTCCAGGTGAAACAGAAGATGACATCTTGGAATTATTAGAATTTCTGGAAGAAATCAGGTTTGACCATGTAGGAGTATTTACATACTCCCAACAAAAATGGACTCCTGCTGGTGAATATGATGATCAGGTTGAAGATTCGATAAAAGATGAAAGAAGAGATGTTGTTATGTCACTTCAACAAAAAATTTCAAGAAAAAGGGCTTCACGATTCGTAGGTAAAACTATGACAATGCTTGTTGAAGGTACTGGCGAAGATGATAATAAAAATCCAATATCTATAGGTCGCACTTATCGAGAAGCTCCTGAGGTGGATGGCCTTGTATTTGCACAAGGTCAGGCAGAAATCAATAGTAGAGCAAAAGTAAAAATTGAAGATAGCGGAGACTATGACCTATTTGGTCGCTTGTTATAACTTTTTCCTTAGGATGATTGTATGAACACCGATAAAAAAATAGAATTTTTTGAACCTAATCCTCGATTACTAATGGGACCTGGGCCCAGTGGTGCACACCCAAGCGTATTAGCTGCGATGGCAATGCCGCTAATTGGTCACTTAGATCCGGATTTTTTGCGATTAATGGACGAATGCAAAAATATGATTCGCGAAGTATTTCAAACAAACAATCGGTTTACATTAGCCACACCAGGAACCGGTACAAGCGGGATGGAAGCTGCCGTTATGAATATGCTCGAGCCTGGAGACCGCGCCATTATAGGAACATGTGGATATTTCGGTAACCGAATCGTAGAAATGGCAGAAAGGACTGGGGCAGAAGTTATCCAGGTAGATGCTGAGTGGGGCTCAGCTATAGAACCAGAAGCTATAAGAGCTGCTGCGAAGAAAACACAGCCAATTAAACTAATCGCAATCGTTCATGCTGAAACCTCAACTGGTGTCCAACAACCAATTGAACAAATCTCAGAAATCGCAAAGGAACTAGGCGCACTACTCCTGATTGATTGCGTAACTTCACTTGGTGGAATACCTGTTCAAGCAGATAAATGGGAGGCGGATATTCTCTACTCCGGTACACAAAAATGTCTATCAGCACCACCAGGCGCATCACCAATCACTCTTTCGGAAAAAGCAGTCCGTGCATTATCCTCACGGAAAACTTTGCCTAATACATGGTATCTAGATTTACAAAAGCTGGAGGCATATTGGGATAATCGACGTGCTTATCATCATACATCTCCAATATCAATGCTTTATGCATTACACCGTGCACTAGCTATAACTCTTAATGAAGGATTGGAGAATAGGTGGGAGCGGCATGAACGCAATGGAAGGGCACTACAAAATGGATTAGAAGCGCTTGGACTGGTACTTCATGCAGAAAAGTCTGTTCGCTTATCTGTATTAACTACAGTACGTATTCCTGAGGGCATTGATGGAGAATTAATTAAATCTGAACTTTTGTCGAATTTTTCAACTGAAATAGCCGGCGGACTCGGAGTTCTAAAGGGAAAAATTTGGCGGATTGGCCTAATGGGAGAATCATCTACTCCAAACAATGTCCTCTTTTTCCTAAGTGCATTTGGAATCCTACTACGAAAGTATGGATTTAAAGCAGATGTCGCTGCATCACTTGAAAGCGCTGCGCAAACATTAAAAGTATGAGAAAAACATACTTATATTTCGTACTTCCCTGGCTAATTTTTATTCTTATGATTACAGCATCATGTAACAAAACAAGTAAGGAAATTACAATTCAGGGTACCCCAGAGAATGAAGGGACTGCAGCAGCAAGTGATGTGTCCCATTTTGATGGGCTTCAATTCACTGAAGCCTTTCCAGGGCTGCCGGAATTCCCTAGACCCTTGGCACTATTTGAAATCCCTAACAACTCAGGATGGATGCTTCTTATTTTACAAGGTGGCCAGTTAATCACATTCCCTAAAAATGGTCCTTGGACTGAAGTTTATACTGCACATGACCAAATAAATCGTACAAAACCTAAAGAAGGCTCAGCATGGAATGAAGAAGGCTTACTTTCTTTAGCATTTGCTCCTGATTTCGAAAACTCAGGAATTATCTATACCTACTACAGCCCTGCTGATAATCCAAGCCGTACAGTCTTAGCAAGGTTAAAAACAACAGGTGTAGGTGCAGATTTTTTAGTTGATGAAACTAGCGAAGAAATATTACTGTCAATTCCCCAGCCATACCCGAATCACAATGGAGGTACTCTTCTTTTTGGTCCTGATGGTCACCTCTTTCTAGGTATAGGCGACGGAGGGGCAAGTGGAGATCCACATAATAACGGACAAGATATATGGAGCTTACTTGGAACTATTTCCCGATTAGATGTAAGTAATTCAGGCGATTACAGAATTCCAAAAAGTAATCCGTTTGCTGATGGCCTTAATGGACTACCCGAAATCTGGGCTTGGGGCTTACGCAACCCTTGGAGAATGAATTTCGACGCAAAAGGAAATCTCTGGGTAGGTGATGTCGGCCAAAACCGGATAGAGGAAATTAATATCGTTCAGCAAGGGAAAAACTATGGTTGGAATACCATGGAAGGTAGCTTGTGCTTTAATCCAGAATTAAACTGCGTAACAGAAAATCTAATATTGCCCATTTATGAATATGACCATTCGAAAGGATGTGCAGTGACTGGAGGTTACATTTACAGAGGTGATGCGATACAAAAATTGAAGGGTTGGTACGTTTTCGCAGATTGGTGTGGAAAAATCTGGGCATTTCCAACTAAAAATTTATCTACTAACACTCCCATTCTACCTGTTGTTTTACGAGAAAAAGGTCGAGGAATAGTTTCTTTAGCAGAAGATAGATCTGGTGAACTATATTTTTTATCGTTTACTGACTCCTTCCAGATCAGAAAGTTAGTTCACCAGCTCGAGCAATAAATTAATGGAACTCAATAAACAAGGAACATAAAGGCGCACTGGAGTGTCTTCATTTAAACTCAAGTTGTGAGCGCTGAAGCACTACCCCACACTTTGCTTATTCTCCTAATAGAACTGACAATCGGCAGTCTTTGGATAACTCTTTATTCAGACTTACGAGGAGAAGTAACTAGAGGATTTGTTTTAACGATGGCACTACTAATAGCGGTTATGGCAGGTTTAACCTATTGGACCGCAACAAGTATTTCATGGACTGACAATATAGACGGCTACCTGATCGACCAAGATTGGTTAAGAACGATACAGCATGGATTGCTTGCCATTTTGGCAGCTGCCTCCGTATATGCCTTTGGAGTTTTTATGGGATGGGATCCCATTGGAAGAATCGCAGCAATTGGCGGAGCAATTGGCGGACTAATCGTTGTAGTAGCACTAGCAGCAATGTTAAACCCTCCTGTTTGGTTCTACTTAGGCGGTTTTGCAGCTCTACTAACAGGAACACTTGTTATGGGTGCAGTATCGACCTCAATGATCTGGGGACATTGGTATCTTACCGAAGGATCGTTACCTCCACGACCCCTCCGAGAACTTACATTAATTCTAATATCAGCAATTGGCCTACAAACGCTCTTCTTTGTGGTTAATGCAGTAATTCCTGAAAGAACTACACCCATTGCAGCAATTGGATCTGGATTGCTTGACAACCCCATGTTTTATTTCCGTATAGGTGTAGGACTTATATTTTCCCTTGTTTTAGCGATATTTGCTTTTAAAACAACACAAATTCGTGCGATGCAAAGTACTACGGGGTTACTATACGTTTGCATGGCTACGGTTTTCACAGGTGAAGTCCTAGCTCGTGGCTTACAATTTATCTCTGGCCATCCTCTCTGAAATAAAGGCTTATAAAAGAACAGGATCTTTGATAGAATCGCCTGAAGCTATCACGTAAAAAACTATTATAAAAAAAGAAATGAGTTAAACATGAGTACGGGTGAACTCAACATAGCAATGGAACTTGTCGAAGCAACAGAAGCTGCTTCGCTAGGTGCTGCACCTTGGATGGGTCGCGGACAAAAAAATTTAGCTGATGGTGCTGCTGTTGATGCAATGCGCGCAAAGCTTAATCAGGTTGATATGGATGGGATAGTAGTTATTGGCGAAGGAGAAAAAGATGAAGCTCCTATGCTATTTAATGGAGAAAAGATAGGAACCGGTAATGGTCCTGCAGTGGATGTTGCTGTTGATCCAATCGATGGCACTACACTTTTTTCTTTAGGCCGTCCGAACGCAGTAAGTGTTATTGCAGTCGCACCAAAAGACACTATGTATAACCCAAAAGATATTTTCTATATGGAAAAAATTGCTGTGGGCCCGGAAGCCAAAGGAAAAATCGATCTTTCAGCACCAGTGCGCTGGAACCTTGAACAAGTAGCCAAGGCAAAGGAAATCCCTATTGAGGAAGTTGCTGTAGTACTCTTAGACCGCCCTCGGAACGAAGAAATCGTTAAAGAAATTCGACAAGCTGGTGCTCGTATTGTCTCAATCACAGACGGTGACGTAGCAGGGGCTGTGATTGCAGCTATGGAAGGAACAGGTGTGGATATCCTTATGGGAATAGGAGGATCACCTGAAGGGGTTGTTGCTGCATGCGCTATCAAAGCACTAGAAGGGGATATGCAATGTCGCTTGTGGCCCCGAAACGATGATGACCGAAGACTCGCCAAAGAGGAGGACTTAGACCTTCAACAGATTATCAGCTTAGAAGACTTAGTCTCTAGTGATGACTGTTACTTTGCCGCAACAGGTATGACCACAGGTTACCTCCTAAAAGGAGTCGAATTCACCACCTATGGTGCACGGACCGAGTCACTTGTGATGCGTAGCTTCTCCCACACAATTCGTAAAATTGAAGCTATCCACCATCGAGAAAAAGTTGAGCGTTTCTTATCACCAGCCAACAAGCCATAGAGAATTACTTTTAATTACCTTTAAAATCTGGTGTCCTACGCTCAGACATAGCTCGAACTCCTTCAGAAAAGTCATTCGTCTGACGTAACCAGTCCTGCTCCACTTGCTCATGGTCAGTTGCCATTCTAAATCTATCTACAAGTCCCTGCCTCATTGTTCGCCGTATTGCTTTTACAGATAAAGGAGCTGAAATTGCAATCTCTTTTGCCATCTCAAAAGCTCGACTTCGAAGATCTTCAATAGGAACCAAATCATCACAAAGCCCCAATTGCAATGCCTCTTCCCCGCCAACTCTTCTACCTGTATAAAGCAGGTTCGCAGCCATTTGACTTCCAACTAAAGCAGGTAGTGTGACTGTTAAACCAAATCCATGATGAAAGCCTAACCTTGAGAAATTAGCACTGAATCTTGCTTCTGGAGCTGCCACGCGAAAATCAGTCGAGAGAGCAACACCTAAACCTCCTCCTATCGCAGCTCCTTGAACAGCAGCAACAACAGGTAGGCCACATTCCATCATCCTTACCCCCTGCTCATACACATGATCACGACCTATGATAATTTTTTTAGCTTTGTTATCTTTGGTTTTCCTACCTGAATCTTGATCAGAAGGATTCTGTTTTTGATAGTTACCTAATTGAGCTCCGGCACAAAATGACTTTCCCTCAGATGCAAGTACTATCACTCGACAATCAGACTCCTTATCAAGTGCATGAAATGCATCAGCAATACCCTTCAGCAAAGAAACATCAAAAAAATTATGCGGTGGTCGATGAAATTCAACAAGCGCAATATAGTTATCTAACTCAACAGTTACATCAGAATCTGAAAAATCTCCAAAAGCTACCATATCTACCTCTTTTTTTATCGTTTTTTAGTCTAAGACTCCCGAAATTAAAAGTTCCGTAAACTCTTCTTCGCTATACCCAAGCATTTCCGTACAAATCATTTTTGTATGTTCTCCCAACAATGGTGCTGGTTCGCTAGGGTAAGCAGGTGTTCCTGAAAGTTTATACGCCGGTGAATCCCAAGTCATAGGGCCAATCACTTTGTGATCAATTTCCCAGAAGTGCTCACGGAAAAGCAACTGTGGATCTTCATAAATATCCTTTGCATCAGCAACACTATAAGCGGGAATTGCCAATTCTTGTAACTCTTCAGCTAACTTTTCCGCATCCCTTTTAATTGACCAGTCCGTAATCAATCTCTCTATCTCATCTTCATCTTTCTTACGACCTTCTACAGTTAGATATCCAGCTTTCATTGACCAATCTGGATCGCCTAAAAATCTTCGAAAAGCCAGCCATTGCGAATCTGAAAAGATGGAAATTGCTATCCACCTGTCATCACCTAAGCATTCAAAAACACCATGAGGACAAGCATTAGGATCTCTATTCCCGTCAGCAGACATTAACTGTTCATCCGCAGTGAATCGAATGACAGCATCATCTAAACCCCAAATCATGGCCTCAAGTTGCGATAAGTCGATATACTGGCCCTCACCCGTTAATTCACGGTGTTCCAAGGCAGCGATCAAAGAAGTCACAGCGAGATGTGTTGAAAACCAGTCTGTATAAGCAACCCCGGTACCTACAGGAGAGCGATCAGGCCAGCCCGTCAAACCTGTAATTCCCGCTGTAGCCTGCAAAGTCAAACCAAATCCTTTGAAGCCAGCATGAGGGCCGCCCTGTCCCTCCATAGACATCGAAATCATAATTAATTCCGGGTTGTCCTGTGACAAAGATTCATAATCAAAACCGGCAGACCGCATAACTCCGGGACGAAAGCTTTCTGTCACAATATCCGCATTACTGATTAACCGTTTAACAACTTCAGCCGCATTAGGATGCTTCAGATCTAAAGTCATAGCCTTTTTATCCCTATTAATGTTTGCCCAATACGCGCTACGATCAGGACCCTCTCCAGAAACAAGCGGTCCTCCAATTCGAAAAATATCTAGACTTTTCGCAGATTCAACGCGAATAACTTCAGCGCCAAACAATGCAAATGTCTGCGTTGCCATTGGGCCTACACCAACCCATGAAAAATCTATTATCCTCAACCCTTCAAAAATATTTCGTGCATCACTTTCAACACTAGGCATTTTGAATACTCAAATCTGAGTGAGTAGGAACAACTATCCACATCATAAACTTCCCAAAATTTCCTCACTGTGCTGTCCAACAGTTGGCGCCAACGGTCCGGATTTCCATATGGATTTTGACATCCTGAAAGGTGCACCAGGATAAGTGTAGGTACGATCACTTTCGGAGTGCTCCACATCTATAAAAAACTCACGATCAACAAGCTGTTTGTTTTCGAAAAGATTAGCAATAGTTGAAACAGGACACATCATCGTGCCACGCCTCTGACCTTCTTCATATAACTCCATTTTTGAAAATCTTTTAAAAAATGCCTCGATTTCCTGATCAATTTCTTGCACAAGCTTTGCCGCAGTTGGATTTAATTCTGGACTTGGCGCTGATCCTGCACCAGTCAACTCGGGAATCGGTTCTGCACTAAATTTTGGCCTCAAACCTTCATCTATCATCCATTGATGTATTAGAGGAATAGCTCTTGGAGAACGTGAAAAAGCGACATGTCCATCAGCACAAGGCCATACAAGTCTTGCTCCTCCTTCAGCCGAGGCACGACCACCTCCAGCACGCCTACTAATGATCCCAGTCATTGCATATGTCGCTTGAGAATTCCCTAATGTATTAGTAATAGCCTCCTGCATCGAAACATCCACCCGCTGACCAGGCGCACCTTTCTTGCGAGCACGCAAGGCTATCAATGTTCCTACCATAGCTTGAACAGATGATTGCGCAGAAGCTTGTTCAACAGAAACCCTAAGCGGAGCACGATCTTGATCTCCACACAAATACATCAATCCACCTGCAGCCATTGCAACTAAATCCCCCCCCAACCAATGACTACGCGGACCTTCACATCCAAAGGGTGAAATAGTGGTATAAACGAGTTTTGGGCACCTAGCAGATAAATTTTCCCAATTAAATCCATATAACTCAAGATCATTTCGAAATCCCGATTCAATTAAGGCATCCGCACTTTCTAACAAAGACCAGAACGAGTTGCGCCCTGGCTCACTCTCTAAATCCAAAACAACACTTTTCTTGACCGCGTTCATCTGCAACCAAAAAAAACTGTCCCCCCCATCTGAAAGTGATCCGTACTTACGCATAGGGTCACCACCAAGGGGTTCTATACGTATTACTTCCGCTCCTAAACCTGCGAGTAACCGTGTCCCAAGAACTCCGTGACGATCTGTCAGATCAATAATCCGATAATTTTGTAGCGGACCTTTACTAGATGTCATTGTCAGTAGGCCACCCTTCGAATATATAACTAGGCATCAAAATATCATAGACAGTTATCTTAGCTATTCCCCAACATAGTCATCATTCCCTCTCGCATTGCAGCTGGAAGGATCTCCAATCGTACGTTCAAGTCACTGTTTATATAGGAAACACTCACACGATTACCCTGTTCATCAACAGTCTCCATCTCAAGCTCATTACCCTCAGCAATTAACCGCTCGATCTCAGCATCCATATCGTCTACAAATGCACCAATGTGATGAATATTAGAAGCTTGAGCTGCCCAAACAGTCCCTGGAACTGCTTCAATGAGTTCAAACCATGGGGGACCTTCAGCTGAATACACAAAGCGCGATGCAAGCGGTCCTGTTCCTTCCTTAGTTCGTGCAAGTACCTCAGCCGGACCAGGTGGTCGTGGCCAAGTAACGCCAAACCGACTTGAAATTTCTTCCATGCCAGTTTCCATGTTGGGAACGATAATACCTATATGAAAAATGTCTTCAAATTTAACCATGCCAGCAAGGTACGCTTAAACACGTTCACTTGCAATCAATACCTAAACTTCTGAGAGACTCAAATAATCTGTATAGAATGCAAGTCTAGGAGTGACAGTATGCCAGGACCCCTTCGGGGCATTCGCGTTTTGGATGTTACTAATGAAGTAGCAGGTTCATATGCAGCTCGATTGCTTGCAGGATATGGTGCTGAAACAATTAAGATAGAGCCTCCCGAAGGGACTGCCTTACGGAACTTCGGACCATTCCCTGATAATCAACAAGATATAGAATCTTCTGGTCTTTATTTACATCTAAACGCAAATAAATCCTCATTTGTTACAGATGTGAGTACTAAAAGTGGATCCGAAAAAATTAAAGAGTGGAGTTCAGAACTCGACATTCTTATCGAAGATTTTCCTCCTGGGAAAACTAAAGAGTGGGGTTGGGACTGGGAAACTTTAAAACAACTAAATCCTCAACTTGTAATGACATCAATAACACCGTTTGGTCAATCTGGCCCGTATCGCAACTACCGTGGTAGTGAAATTACTTTGCAAGCAATTGGGGGACCATTAATCCAAACAGGACATCCCGACCGAGAGCCACTTAAAAATGCAGGGCATTTCGCAAATTACCACGCAGGTATCATGGCAGCGTACGCAGCAATGTTAGCTCGGTTGAAAGTCGAAAAAGGTGGTGCCGGAGATTGGATAGATATCTCAATTTATGAATGTCAGTCAGGGTCACGAGATCGGCGTACAGCAACAATTGCGGCAGCCTCTTACGCTGGAGTCACTGGAGCAAGATACACAAGCACTTCACGAGGTCCCGGGATAGGCTTACGCCAGTGCAAAGATGGATATATCAATATATATGGGGGAGGACCTCGACTACCTGCATTAATACAACTTATAGGAAGGGATGATTTACTAGCGAACAACGAAGTTCACAAGGGATCACAAACGCTATCCGAAAATCTTTACAAAGAAATCGAAACTAGTTATGAGAACTATTTGGCAACCCACACAAGACAAGAAATAATAGAAGCTGCCCAAAACGTAAAGTTGCCATGCGGAGCACTTAATACGACTGCAGACTTGTTTGAAGATCCGCACTTCATTGAGCGTGGGGTCTGGGAAACAATCGAACATCCAAAGATTGGACCTTTCAAGGTTCCTCGGCTTCCCATATTATTTTCAAAAACACCACAGGAAAAAATTCGTGCTGCACCACTGCTTGGTGAAAATAACAATCTACATCTTGCTCCTCGTAAAAAAACTCCCAAATTATTAAAAAAACAACCTAGTTTACCGCTAGAAGGTATTCGCATTGCTGAGATAACCGTTGTATGGGCTGGAACCCATGTGACACAACTACTTGGTGAATGGGGAGCTGAGGTTATACGCGTAGAACCTATTAATCGGATCCAAGCCTCGACCCGTGGAGCTGACATTCGAATGGGACCAAAACGAGCTAGGCAAGTAGCGGAAATGGGATTAACTATCAATGCATATCCTGATTTTGAACCACATGATGACCCATGGAATCGAAGTCCCAGTTTTAATACAGGAGCACGTAACAAAAAGTCAATGACGTGCGACATAATGTCAACAGAAGGACGTGAGGCCTTTCTACGTCTACTCGAAAAAAGTGATGTTTTTGTAGAAAACAACGTTCCCACAACAATAAAAAAAGCTGGCTTAACCTGGGAAGAAATTAGAAAAATAAATCCTAGGCTAATTATGTTACGCATGCCAGCCTTTGGGCTAAGTGGTCCCTATCGAGACTTCCGCGGCTTTGGAATGCATGTAGAAGCATTACTAGGACATACACATATACGTGGTTATCCAGACACTTCACCGAAAGAGACCGGAACTGAAACATTGGCCTCTGACGTTATTGCGGGTGTTCACGGAGCGTTAGCAGTGTCTATGGCACTAAGACATCGAGAACAAACAGGTGAAGGACAACTAATTGAATTAGCTTTGGCAGAATCCTTCCTCCCAATTCTCGGGGAATTTCTTGCTGATTATGAAATAAACAAAAAAGATACAGAACCTCAAGGCAACTCACACCGATGGCATGCACCACATGGTGTTTATCCATGCAAAGGAAAGGACCGTTGGATAGCAATCGATATAGCAACAAACGAAGAATTTATGGCTCTATGCAAAGTGCTAAACGGTGTAAATCTTGTACAAGATCATAGATTCTCTTCGCCAGCCAATCGATTACGTAACCGCTTAACCTTAGATAACGAAATAAAAATCCGCACAAAAAACTTTGGACACGAAGAGCTTTTTCATAAACTACAATCTGTAGGTGTATGCGCAGCGCCAACACACGATGGGATTGAAGCACTAGCTGACCCACATCTAAATGAACGTAACTTTTTCGAAGAACAAACCATGGAAAATATTGGTACGCATCGTTATGCAGGCTTAACTTTTCGAATGACTAATACACCTAATAAACTTCGACTGCCTCCCCCAAAACTTGGCGAACACAACGAGTGGGCCTACAAGGATCTACTTGGTTATAGCGAACAGGAATATGCTGCATTTCGCATGAGAAATGAGGTAGGCGAATCCTATCCTGATGAACTACTACCACCTTTGACAGAGTAATTAACTAGTAGAAAATGAACTCAATAACCGTTATATTTGTTTAATCCCTTATAAGGAGGACTTATGCCACGAGTAAGCGAAGTAGGCGGTATGGTTGGTTTTGGTGGTGTTTACATGCATCGACCAGAGCTGTTCAAAGGATTCATGTTCAATTATGGACTTATCTGGTCACACAGCACATTGGACCCGGTGTTAAAGGATCTTGTTAGATTAAAAAGTGCAAACCTTAATGGGTGTCGTTACTGAATACCTGCACGATCTGCTGCGGCGCAGCAGGAAGGCATGGGTGAAGAAATGGTCATGCAAATGCTCGACCACAATAATTCAGATTTACCCGATGCAACAAAAGTTGCTTTGGATTTAACCGAAGATTTTATTTTGAATCATGCGGCTAATGTGAATGACACGTTCATGAATCGTTTAAAAGAATATTTCCGAGAAGATCAAATTGTGGAACTTACAATTGCTATAGGCACATGGGATTCGGTTCACAAATTCAATGCTGTTTTTGATGTTGATCCGCCAGAATTAGATCAAAACGGTCTATTTTCAACAGGTCGGGCTGATGTGATGGAAGATATGCGTCAACATTTGACCTGCTTGGGAATCGAAGGAGATCCCGGACATCCCCTTCATGCTGAACAATTAGAAAGTAGTCCAGCTTAAAACTTAGAAAAACTATCTAAAGAAAGAATGTTCTTTAGATAGTTTTTTCTTTATGGTCGTTCGAAAAAAATCCCTACCCTACAAAAAACGACTAACCAACGTAAC
>CAWVTC010000017.1:0-17459 GCA_963933025.1 uncultured Dehalococcoidia bacterium
TTGGCGACGTGATCCTTCATCAGAACCACCATCTTGGCGACGTGGACCCTCATCAAAAGCATTGTCCCTACGGCGATCATTACCACCCCGGCGATCATTACCACCCCGGCGATCATCACTGCCTCGACGATCATCACTGCCTCGACGATCATCACTGCCTCGACGATCATTACCGCCTCGACGATCATCACCGCCTCGACGATCATAACTGCCTCGACGGTCATTACCGCCTCGACGATCATTACCGCCTCGACGATCATCACCACCCCGACGATCATTACCGCCTCGACGATCGCTACTTTCACGCCGTGGCTTTGGCTTAGCATCAGGATTAGTCGAAAGATTTAGGCGTCCTAAATTGTCAATTTCAGTAACATAAACTGTAACCTCATCATCAACTGATACGGCATCTTCAATTCGATCATGTCCGCCATCCCCAAATTCAGAAATGTGAACAAGACCTTCTTTTCCTGGAAGAATCTCAACAAACGCACCGAATTTTAAGAAGCGCGTAACTTTTCCTGTATACGACTCCCCAACAGTAACTTCTTTAGTTAGACCTTCAATCATTTTTATGGCCTTATCGGCAGTTTCAGCCTCAACAGCTGAAACAAAAATGACACCATCCTCCTGAATATCGATATTTGCACCGCCTGACTCTTCTTGTATTCGTCGAATCATACGCCCACCTGGGCCAATAACCGTACCTATTTGGTCTGCTTTAATATTCACAATGTGGACTTTCGGAGCGTACTCATTTACAACCTCACGAGGAGACGAAATAACACCATCCATCTTCTCTAGGATTGTTTCACACGCCTCACGTGCCTGCTGCAGAGCACTTTCGAGAAGTTCCCGAGAAACACCTCCTATTTTCATATCCATTTGCAACGCAGTAATTCCTTTATTTGTTCCTGCAACTTTGAAGTCCATATCTCCCATGAAGTCTTCTTGACCTGCAATATCAGTGAGAACGGCATAATTACCGTCATCACCCATAATAAGACCCATAGCTATGCCCGCGACTGGCGCTTTAATAGGTACTCCTGCATCCATCAAGGCAAGAGTACTTCCGCACACACTAGCCATCGAAGTTGAACCATTCGATGACATCACCTCACTAACTAGACGTAGGGCATAGGGAAATTCAGAGTCAGGTGGAATAACAGGCATAAGTGCACGTTCAGCAAGTGCACCATGGCCTATCTCACGTCGACCCGCACCCCTCATTGGCCGTGCTTCTCCAACAGAATAAGGTGGGAAATTATAATGATGCATATACCTTTTTGTCTCGCCAGGAGAAAGCGTATCCAATTTTTGCACCATGTTCATACTGCCCAGGGTTGCAATAGTTAAAACTTGCGTTTCACCACGTGTGAAAATTCCAGACCCATGTGTTCTAGGAAGGACACCAATTTGGACATCTAACGGTCTAATTTCCGTTGTCTCACGACCATCAGCTCGAGTACCATCTGCAAGAATACGCGCTCTCATTGCACGCTTGATTACAGTAAACAAAGCCGCATTGATTTCAGAAGCTTCAAACTGCTCCCCAAATTTTTCAATCAGCTCCGCTCGTATACGTTGATTCTCATCACTTCGTTCACTCGCTGCTGTGGCAACAACTTCATCCAGTCGATCAGCCAATGCACTTTGTATCGCATCTACGCAATCATCATTATCAGTATGTAAAGTAAATTCTTTTTTCTCTCGACCAATATCACTGGCTATTTCTTCAATCAAACCATTGATAGCAGTATTGGCTTCCATCGCTTTTTCAATTGCCTCAAGCACAACACTTTCAGAAACTTCACGTGCCCCAGCTTCCACCATCATCACCGCTTCTTTGGTTCCTGCCACAATGATATCCAGCTCACCTTCTGCACATTCAGAAAAGGTTGGATTAGGGATATATTCTCCATCAACTAGACCTATACGTACACTGCTAACAGGACCATTAAAGGGAATATTACTCATTGCAAGTGCCGCACTGGCACCTACAGTTATTAAAGTGTCAGGCTGATGCTCATGATCCGCCGAAAGAGTAGTAGCAACAATTTGAACCTCTTCGCGAAATCCCTTCGGAAAAAGCGGTCTTAAACAACGATCTGTTAGACGCATCGCAAGTATTCCATCTGTAGAAGGCCTGCCTTCACGTCGTGGAAAACCACCGGGTATTTTACCTACTGCGTAAAGGCGCTCTTCATAATCTACAGTGAGAGGAAAAAAATCTATCCCTTCACGTGCCTGCCCCATGGTCGCAGTAACTAAAACAACAGTATCTCCCTGCCTAACTGTTACTGCCCCATTAGCTAATTTACCGAATAGTCCTTGTTCAATAACAAGGGACTTTCCACCTAATTCAACTTCATAACGTTTTACTTCATTCATATAATTCTCCATTTCAATTTATTCTTCTTTTTTTCACACTTCAGTCGTACGCCACGTCACCAAAATATGGAATTAACAACAGATAATCATTTATTAGGAGTACGAAAGCTGAAATTTTTAAAACACCGCTTTAACGGCGCAGGCCAAGACGGGCTATCAACGTGCGATATCGATTAACATCGCTTTGATTAAGATATCGCAATAAGCGACGGCGTTGCCCTACAAGCTTCAGGAGACCACGATGCGTATGGTAATCATGTTTATGATTTTTGAGATGACTAGTAAGGCTGCTTATACGCTCAGTGAGCAAAGCAACCTGCACTTCAGGTGAACCAGTATCACCATCATGCCGCGCGTATTCCTCTATTAGGGCCTCTTTTGTTTGGTGGGCCAACAATCGAACTCGATCTACTTCCTTAAATTATCTTGTCTGAAGGTATCACAAGTTTTGAATAAGACCAACTCAGAAGATCTTTCGATATCTCATAATGTTCGCATTACTTAAAAAAAGAATGGGACACTTTGTGGATCCTACGGTTAATTACCCATTGTTACGGTTAATTACCCATTGTACTGATATGCAAGCAGTTCAATAAAAATCTTTAACTACTGGGAAATTATGAACTACGACGGGGAAAATAGATATATCCTGTGGATTGAGAGCGTACTAATACCAATAATAATTGCAATAGCTAGGCAAGAACTATAAAGAAAACATCACTGTTAATTATCGAGAAATACACGACGGTATTAAATGTGAGAAAATCTAAGTGTAAAAAAGAACTGAAGGAAATCCATGCACCCCGAACAACCATTTGTTTTAGTTAGAGCTTTACCAAAGGCAGATGAACTAAAAGAATTTCAAGACTGGTTTCTCAAAGAACATTTACCAAATATTCGTAAGATACCTGGTATTGCATCCATAAAATGGGGTACAACATCAGAGGGAAGATATCTGGGAATTTATAGCTTTACAGATAATGAAGCACTACAGGAAGCTTTTGCAAGCGAAGAAGCCGCAAACTCCCGAAACTCATGGGATCAATGGGCTAAAAACTTAGAAGATTTTGGTGTGGAAATGATGTTCCCTTTGACGCCACCGACAATGACACTTTCAGTCAACTAATACGCTATTTTGAAGAATGGTCCTAATATGCTCCGCAACTATTTTTTAACATCGATCACTATTTTATTTTTAATTTTAACCGGATGTGGAACTGAGGAAAGGAATGGGCCACTTTTAAGACCAACGCCCATAAGTACTCCTACTCCTGCCCCTAGCTCTACTCCTACCCCTAGCTCTACTCCTACCCCTAGCTCTACTCCTGCTCCTAGCTCTACTCCTGCCCCTAGCCCTACTCCTACTCCTAGCTCTACTCCTACTCCTACTCCTACTCCTACAGAACAGCCTTACGATCGAGGCGCAGAAGGATCTAGTCACCTGCCAGAACTCGATAATGAAATTCTTTTTATGAACGTACCATCTATCAATATGAAGGCAAAAATTCAAGCCATCGGAACAATAACTAACAAAGAAGGAAAACTTCAGCTAGACACACCACCAAATCCACGAGCAGTAGGCTGGTACTGGTCCTATGGCGTACCTGGCAATTTAAAAAATGTTGTGTTTTCAGCACACTACAGTTATTACCCAAACATACTAGGGCCATTCTTTCGGCTTATTGAAGTTACGGTAGGAGAAGAAATTATACTCTCATTAGGTAATGGAACAGATCTTATATACACAGTGATTTCTAATACACGCTATGACAAAGATGCAATCAATATGGAAACAATATTATGGCCACCAACAAAACCGCCAAATCAAGAATGGATTACTTTAATAACATGCGGAGGTGAACTCACTAGGTATAGTGGAGGTAATACGGGACCGGGTTACTATTCCCATCGAGATATTTTGATAGCAGCACGAGAAATTACAAAGGAGGAATGAAATGCGTGTACTAGTAACTGGTGGAGCTGGATTTGTCGGCTCACATATCGTCGATCGATATATTGATGCAGGTTATGAAGTACATGTGGCGGACAATCTGATATCCAGTAAAACCAACAATATTAACAACAAAGCGACGCTACACAAGATAGATATTTGCTCGGAATCCTTCGGAGAACTACTCGCTAAAATAAAACCAGATGCAGTGAATCATCATGCAGCTCAAGCAAGCGTAAAAATAAGTGTCGCAAACCCAAAACATGACTTGTTAATCAACGGTACAGGAACAGCAAATGTAGCATTGTTAAGTGCTATACATGGCGTAAAACACCTTATTTATGCATCGTCCGGCGGTACATTGTACGGCCAACCTCAAGAAAATCCTGTAAGCGAAAATGCTGAAATAAAACCACTATCTCCCTACGGAGTCTCCAAACTTGCAGGAGAGGAATACGTAAAATTCGTTGCACGAAGCAGTGAAATGAATACAACTATTTTTAGATATGGAAATATTTTTGGGCCACGGCAAGACCCAAGTGGCGAAGCAGGTGTAATAGCAATTTTTGCTGAAAATTTGCTGACCAATAAACGTTGCGTAATCGATGGTGATGGTGAACAGATAAAAGATTACATTTATGTGTCTGATATTGCAGACATAAATACCCTTGTATTAGAAGCAGATAGTACAAAAACAAGAGAAATATTTAACATTGGGACGGGTATAGGGATATCCGTCAATACAATTTATCGAACATTGCGCGAACAGATTGGTAGCAATATTGCACCTTTATATGGACCACCTCGAATAGGAGATGTTCGAAAGATCATTCTTAATTGCAGTTTTGTTGAAAACCAATTGGGGTGGCATACGACAAAAACATTTACTGAAGGTATTGAAAGAACAATTTCTGCTCTTAAAAATTCTTAACCTCAGATCTGTCAATTTTCTGAGTATTAATAAAAAGCTAGTAAATCATTTGGATCCAAAGCAACACCCCATAGCATTATTTCAAAATGCAAATGCGGACCAGTACTAAAGCCTGTATTCCCTGAAACCCCAATAAGTTCACCAGCAACCAAATACTCTCCAACATATACGTAAATATTGTTTAAATGCGCATACAAGGTAGTCCACCCTTCACCACAATCAATAACAACATGATAACCATATGAATAAGTCCACCATTCCACACTTTTCACAAATCCGTCACAGACAGAAACAAGATCAGTACCAGTATTCAGCGCTAAGTCAATACCTCTGTGAGTACGGCCACCACCACGTGCTTCACCAAAGGAATCACTTACATATACCCATGCCTCTACAGGAAAAACCTTAAATCGCCCATTATTCCGACCTCGTGAAAGGGGAGGGGGGGGAGGCTTAAATTCAGCACCAGGCAAAAGAAGACGCTGATCTACTTTGAGATCAGAAGGGTCCAATAAGCTGTTTGGCTTATAAGAAATTATTTCTTTTAACGAGACATTGTTATACATCTCAATAATGCTAGATAACGTTTCCCCTGGCGCAACTTTATGCAAAATACCATCGGTAAGAGGAATTACAAGGACAAGATCAATTGGTAAAAATTCGTCGACATGAACTTCACTATTGTTATCCAATAACGTATTTTGGCTAACATTATGTGCTCTGGCGATTAATTCAAGTGTGTCACCAGGCTGGACCGTATATAATTGATAAGGCCGTAGCGGATCAATCCGATCAGCGAGCGGAACAAAACCTGAACGCGTTGAAATGGTATAGGCAGCAAGACTGGTTGAAAACGAGGAAAGTGAACCCATTCCTCCCTGATTAACCAAAAAATCATTCTTTAAAGAGAGCAGTACCAAAGACTCTTCAGTCAGATATTCTGACCCATAAGTAATGGCATTCCTAGCAGTACTAAGGTTTAGAACCCCACGTACGCCCGAGAATTGTGTCTCAGGGGCCCAATTTCTTGCTTGTACTTGATCATTTGAAGTGATACGCGGAACCAAGTAAGTAGAGCCAAAAACAATAAGGACCAAGGATACGTGTAATAGAACACGCACGACGATTGGTGAGAGAAAATGATCTTTGGAACTAGTAACCACGATTGAACAAAATAGTAACGAAACTAAAAGCTAGTGCCTAATTGAAAATGCACAACCACACAAAAAAGAAACATCTAAATACCTGTTCGAAGGTTTGCGAGAAACTCTTCATTACTTGAAGTATTCCCTAGTCTATCCAAGATACTTTCTGTAGCCTCAAGAGCATTAGGAGAATTCTGCGAGACCATTGCACTCATACGACGGAGAAGATAAACCCCCTTGAGAGTCGCCTCATCCAGCAGCAATTCTTCACGGCGGGTCGAAGAAGCTTGAATATCAATCGCAGGATATTGACGACGATCAGCCAACTTCCGATCGAGGCGAATTTCCATATTCCCTGTACCTTTAAATTCCTCAAAGATAACTTCATCCATACGACTGCCTGTATCAACTAAACATGTTGCAATAACAGTAAGCGAACCACCCTCTTCACATTTTCGGGCAGCACCAAACAATCTTTTAGGAGGATAAAGTGCTACCGGATCAACACCACCAGATAAAGTACGACCACTTGGGGGTAAAGCAAGGTTATAAGCACGAGTAGCACGAGTAATCGAATCCATAAGCACAACTACATCCTGACCACCCTCAACCAGACGCCTTGCCCGTTCAAAAGCCATCTCCGCAACCCTCGTATGGTCCTCAACAGGTTCATCAAAGGTACTGCTAGCCACTTCGCCTCGGACACTACGACGTATATCAGTAACTTCTTCAGGACGTTCACCTATAAGTACAACCATAAGATGAATGTCTGGATGATTAGCAACGATACCATTGGCAATATTTTTCAAAAGTACGGTTTTACCTGCTTTTGGTGGAGAGACGATCAAAGCACGTTGACCTCGACCAATGGGAGCAATTAAATCTATCACTCGGTGAGTAAGATTATCCGGCGTTGTTTCTAGTATAAGCTGGTCATCAGGGAAAACAGCAGTTAAATTTTCAAAATATGGACGTTGTTTTGCCTCTTCAGGACTCAAGCCATTAACTGTTTCTACTTCTATTAGCCCGTAATATTTCTTGCTGTCCGCGGGTGCCCTTACTTGTCCAGTCACATAGTCGCCAGGCCGCAGCCCAAAGCGACGTAATTGAGACTGGGCAACATAAATATCATGTGGACCAGGTAAATATGTTTCGCTGCGCAAAAAACCGTAATTATTATCGTCGCTAATTTCTAAGTAGCCTCCGGAAAAAATATTTCCGCTATTCTCAGCTTGTACCTGTAGCAACCGGAAAATTAAATCACGCTTCCGAAGAGCGCTTACGCCTTCTAAGCCAATCTCCTTCGCAACTTCCATAAGTTGCTCACGAGTCGAACCTTCCAGTTCAGTGATGTTCATTGCTTTTGTAGCGGTCGTCATAGACTTACCTCAGATCTGTTGATGTGGTAGTTATTCGCCAATTTGTATATGAGTTTTCTTTTGAGCTGCTACAAAGACATGGTTCTCAGTGTAGAGAGTTCGTAGGACTCCGGCGTTTACTGAAACGCCCCGGCGCCTAATAAATGTATGATGGCTTTTCCTCAAAAGCAAGTCCATTTGGATAGATAGTCCAAAAATGACTTTGCTCAAGAGAGGAACAAGGCATAATATCGAGGCATGGCAACAACTCAATCTGCAACAAAACGATGGCGTCAATCGTTGGTAAGGCGCGAAAGACATCGCCAAACACGCACAGAAGCACGTTCGGCAATAAGAGCTACTCGTGAAGCGGCTGAAAATGGCAACACAACAGAATATCAAGAAACATTGAGTAAAGCATATTCACTACTCGATAGATCTGTTCGCAAAGGGGCAATGGTGCAAGGAAAAGCTAACCGTCTAAAGCGTCGATTAGCAGCTCTTGTAGAAGATTCTACTGGAGCAACGAATCTTCCGAGTAAAGAGTAAAACACTCTCACTTGCTAATGATCCTAGCTCTTCAAATACTCAATTTAGGGCTTAAGTTATGCCCAAATCAATAAATATAGATGTAGTTCTCCCCTGCTATAACGAAATATCTGTTCTTAGCTCAAGTGCAAAGCGTACTTTGCAATTCTTTGATTCAAACCCTCAATACAACTGGCATTTAGTCATAGCTGATAATGGATCGGTGGATGGAACAGATGCAGTCGCAAAAAAACTGGCAGCAAATAATAAACAAATCTCGGCACTGTCTATTCCTCAAAAAGGTCGTGGCCATGCACTATATCAGGCTTGGATGAAGAGTTCAGCCGACATCGTCGCGTACATGGACGTTGATTTAAGTACCCGAATAGAACACTTATTAGAACTAGTACAACTAATTGATCTTGAGGATTGCGAAGTAGCAATAGGTACACGCTTATCTAAACAATCCAAAACAAAAAGATCATTAAAACGAGAAATTACATCCCGAGGGTATGTTGCCTTAATACGTCTATTTTTCCCCTCGCTCTCAATTACTGATGCCCAATGTGGTTTTAAGGCACTAGATCGTGTAACAGCACAAAAAATAATATCGCAAACCAAAAACCGTGAATGGTTTTTCGATACCGAATTATTAATAATCGCGCACAAAGAGAAAAAAAAGATCTGTGAATTACCAGTAGAATGGACTGAAGATCCTGATAGTAAGGTAAATATTTTAAAAACAGCTTTTGAAGATATTCAAGGACTAATTAGGATGCGCTTTTAGGAACTCAGTTTGACCCTGCGAAGGGGTGGGGTGTATAAATCTTTTGTACAGAAACCAGCACATGATGAATACCTAGTGCTGCGTCACTGTGTTTAAGGAGATTTCCTTGGAAGTTGGCGAGTTTCTTGAACTAGTTTTCGTTGGCTTAACGATCGCAATTGGATTGGCGGTTATGATTGTTTTTGGAAAATGGTGGGAGCGATAAAAATATGGCCGTAGAACAACCAACTCCACCTTCATTAGGCGATCAGATTTACGATAAGTTATTTCATAATTATATATGGCGTTCAATTTTTAGAACAGGGTATCCAAATACACCTCGAAACCAAATGCTTGTTGTAGCTACTAACGTTTTTCTGCATTTACACCCAACTCGTATTCACCGAACACATGTAAAAATTACACATACATACTGCCTAGGTGGACTCACATTTTTCATGTTTCTTGGTTTGACAGTGACAGGAATATTATTGATGTTTTACTACGTACCAAGCGTTGATAGAGCATACCTTGATATTCAGAACATCCAAACCAACGTCCAATTCGGCCAACTCATGCGTAACATGCATCGGTGGATGGCTCACGCAATGGTTATCCTTGTTTTCCTCCATATGTTGCGGGTTTTCTACACAGGAGCTTACAAACCACCAAGAGAATTTAATTGGGTAGTGGGAGTCGTACTACTAGTACTTACTTTCCTCCTGAGTTTCACGGGCTACCTACTGCCATGGGACCAATTAGCCTTCTGGGCAATCACCGTAGGCACTAATATCGCGGGTTCTGCACCTATCTTGGGTCCAAAAACACGTTATTGGCTCCTAGGGGGGTTTGAAGTCGGTCCAGATGCGCTTATTCGATTCTATACTTTGCACGTCATTGGACTGCCTCTTTTGGCAGCAATCTTCATGGCTGTCCACTTCTGGCGTATTAGACGCGATGGTGGACTGGCAAGACCACTTTAGGCCGAGGTAGCAAAGAGCATGGCAACACTCGTTACTGCACGTCCTATCTCACGCCCACAAACAAGAGCACGCGATGAAGAAGTGCTAGTTTGGCCGGATCTAGTCTTTGTCGAATTCATTGCAATGATGGTTTTTACGCTCGCACTCTTTGTTCTATCTTTCGCAATTAATGCACCATTATTAGACGAAGCAAATGCGGCTGTAACAAACAACCCAGCGAAAGCACCTTGGTACCTGTTGAATTTACAGGAACTATTGCTTCATATGGACGCAGCACTAGCAGGTATAGTTGTACCAACTGCTTGGCTTATTATTCTCATAGCTTTTCCTTTCTTCGACCAAAACAACGAAGGGCAAGGGCGCTGGTTTGCCGATGAAAAATCAGTTAGAAATACTATCCTTTCATTCACAGTAGCTTCAGTAGGAACTCTCTCACTGATTATTTGGAACTCAGGAAAACTAGCACTTTGGCTAAAGGATTGGTTTGGGTTATCCGGAGGGGACACTCTATTATTCCTAGAACGGGCCAAGGGCATACAAAACAGCTTGCCATGGCCTGGATGGGCAGATGAAATTCCATACTTATGGTTCAATCTTAAAATTCTTGATGAGGGACCAGGTGCTGGTGTCACAACATTTCAAAAAATTGATTTACCGACAATTGTAGTTGATTTTGCTTTGCCAACCATTTTTATGGTTGGACTTCCAGCACTGCTCATATTTACACTCTGGCGAATTGGCTGGGTTGTATCACGACGGGATGCACTTATTACACTAATGAGCGGCTTTGTTGGAGTCTTTTTAATGCTAACTATCATAGGTACAGCGTTTAGAGGCCCTGGTCAAGAATTGGTTTGGCCATGGGATCTAGTAACCCTAGAAGGTATTCCAGGGGAGATTGGGGAGGAACACTGACCTAATGGCATCAAGAGAGCAAGAGCAGGCAGGTAAAATAGAACAGGCAAGGCAACGTGAGGCACGAAAAGTCACTCGACGTTCGTTTTTACGTGTAAGCACTTTTGCTGGCTTAACGCTATTTGTAGGAGCAATGACTGCAGGATTCTTAGGCTTCTTTAATCTTCGGAGTCCCAAAGGATTTGGTAGGCCCATTACCATACCAAAAGCCCAAATACCCAAACCTGGTGATGATCCGGTACGCATATCAGATGGACGATTCTGGTTAGTCAACCTTGACGGACGAGAAGGTGATGTACTCGAACAGGGTGGTGAAGGTGGACTCGTTGCACTTTACTGGAAATGCCCACACTTAGGATGCACTGTTCCATGGAGCTCAACCTATGATGGTGCCGCTGTTAACTTCCCTGGCGTCACAGGTTGGTTTCGATGCCCTTGTCATGGTTCCACTTATTCTAAAGCAGGAGTGCGTGTCTTCGGCCCTGCGCCACGTTCAATGGATACATTCCTCGTCACAGAAAATGCTGATGGATCCGTAACTGTCAATACTCGAGGTATTACACTTGGTGGTAATCCTCCTAATCCAACACGTGCGTTACCGTACTCAAGCTAATGAAAAAGGAGAGCTAGGGTGAACACCCAAAAACAAATCTTTTTAATCATTGTTTTGACCTTTGCATTTGCAGGGACCTGTGCTGCCTATACGATGATTGACCTCCCAGTTCGTGCAGAAAGACAATCTAACTTTTTTATGAATGAATCAATTGAACGCGGAGCTCTTCTTTTCGCCAACAATTGTCGTACATGTCATGGTATTCGAGGCGAAGGTGGTGCAGGACTAGCACTAAACAAAACAGCTTTCCAAGATCAAGATCCTTTAGTCCTAGCGACAAATCAGAATTTAATACGGCGTACCCTCACATGCGGAAGGGCCGGTTCAATTATGCCACCCTGGCTAAACTCTAACGGTGGCTCATTGTCAGCAAATCAAATTGAACACCTAGTTCGGCTTTTAACGGCCCCTGTAAGTGAAGAAACCTCTAATGCACTGGGTAGACCATCTAATGAAGGTTGGTTATTTGCTGTAGAATTTGCGCACAACCTCAATCGAGAAACTATAGTCTTAGTTAGCGGTGAAACACTAGGATTAATTGCAAAAGCAAATAATATTGGTCCTGAAGCTCTCGCAACAGAAAATGCAATAACCATAAACGCAACTCTTAGAAAGAATGACCTCTTACGATTACCTATAGACGGAAGAATGGTAAAAATACTTAAGGGAGATACAGTCACCAAAATTGCTGAAAAATGGCACGTTGGTGCGATGATAATAGCCTCGCTTAATGATATTCAATTTGACCTATCAAAAGATGGCCGTTTTTCATTACCATATAGCGGAAAAAACCCTGATATGATACTCAAGCTGAGCAAAAGCCAGCCAGCAACCGGCTTAATACCAGGCATGAATTTGAGTCTCCCTAACGGAACCGTACACACTGTTGAAGGTGGAAGTATTACAACAACTGCATCTGAATATGGGAATGTCACCGCAGCAACATTAGCGGAAAAAAATAACGTCACAGTAGATACAATTCTTCCTGTCGGGAAACAACTAGCACTACCTGATGACGCATGGGGAACACTGCCTTCAGATACAATAAACAATGGTCTTGCGTGCATTAAAGATGCCCTGCCTTCAAGCGTATTTGACACCCTCCCTGGTTTAGGTGAGCCTTTACCACCTATTGAGGATCCTGGTTTTATATCGGAAAACGTAGAGATTCAAGCTTATGAAAACTCATGGGTTATAATTGCTGATGGTATTGAACTTGAGCCCAACCAAGGTGGGGTAAGAGTTAAGGTCAATACAGAAATTCCGATAGTTGGAGTGGTTGGGCTCCATACAATTACACTTAATGGAGAGAAGGATGGTGATGATTTCGATTCTGGCATCACAAGAACCATTGCATTTGGAGTACCAGGTGCGTATGAGCTTACCTGTGACTATCATCTAACAATGCAAGCAAAAATTTGGGTTGAGCAATAACGCTAATGGTTGCACTGATGGGCAACCATCCCTACAATTTAAGCATACAAAGGAGAAATAATGTCGGCGCAAACTGGAAAACGATACACATGTCCGAAATGTAATTCGGAATTTATCGTCACAAAAGGTGGGGAGGGTGAACTACAATGTGGTGATACCCCTCTCGAATTGAAAAAATAGGGAAAATATGGCTGTTCAACTTGGTAAAAGATATAAAGATGAGGAAACAGGAATAGAAGTTTTGGTGATTAAGCCAGGAGATTGTGACCTAAAGATCGATAATCGTGAGATGGATTTAATGCAACCAAAGGTACTCCCATCCGCTGATTAAAGCATTCTCATGCCGATCATCAGAAAATATTTAGCTAAAAGTAAAATCTAATGAAGGAAAGAATTTTTCAAGACCTCACAGAAGCAATACGAGCACAAGATACTACTCGTAAGGCAGCACTGAGGATGGTTGTTGCTGCAATAAAAAATTTAGAGATAGAAACATCAAAAGAATTGCAAGCTGGTGATGTTCTCCAAATCATTCAAAAACAAGTCAAATCCCGACGTGAAAGTATAGTGGAATTTCAAAAAGGCAACCGTGAAGATTTAATTATCAAAGAACAAGCAGAAATTGACATACTTCAAGTTTACTTACCAAAAGCAGCAAGTCCCGAAGATATTCGAGTTGCTGCAATAAAAATTATTGCAGCAATCAATGCTTCGGGAGCGCAAGATATAGGAAAAGTAATGCCTAAGCTGATAGAACAATTTCAAGGTAGTGCAGATGGACGCACTATTAATGGAATAGTGCGCGAATTGTTAGAAAAGTAATCGTAACTACTCCATTAATAAAGCGGCTGATGTATGATCTAGTTGCGTCATGCTACGCAGTAAACCGATCCCGGTAGTTTCCAATTTAGGTGCCACAATCTTCGGTGCCATTATCTGCTTAGGTGCAGCACTATTGGTAGTACCTATTTTCCCTGGAAACGAAGATCTAGTGGAAGGCAACATCGTTAAACGCGATTTAGTTGCTCAATATGATGTAAGTTATATATCAGAAAATTTGACCGCAGCTGAGGAAGAAAAAGCAGCAGCAGCAATTGAGCCGGCAACCCTACCCCTCCCATCAGTGCGAGAAACTCAGCTTTTCAAATTAACCACATTATTTACAGGAATCTCTGCAGTTCGGCAAAGGGAAGAGCTAACAGATACAGAAAAATTAGCTGCACTAGAAGATGTACCTGAAATTAGCACTTTAAGTGAATCGCTTAGGATTCTTCTAGCTACCTTAGATCTTCGATCCTATGAATCTCTACAAAACTTGTCTAACACTGCTATCAAAGCAATACTTTCGATGCCTATTTTAGAGGAGGAAATAACAGGCAAAATCGAAAACTATATTGAGGCTCCGGGACGAATCCCAATGTTTCAAAATGGATACACAGCTATGCAGGAAATACTTACTCTCTTCATTAAGCCTAACCTCCTCATCGATGAAACAGCCACTGAATTGCTACGAGCTGAAGCCCGTTCCAATGTAGCACCACAAATTAAAACTTTCACTGCCGGACAACTTGTAGCAAGAAAGGGAACTGTGTTGGATACAGGATCAATTGAAGCGCTTCAGAAGACAGGTGTTATTGACCGATCTTTCAACCCCTACGACATTGCAGCAGGACTACTTTTTTCCCTTGGTCTTGGTTCACTTTTAGGGGGGTATATTTACCTACTGCAGCCAATCACACGGCCATGGCGAAGAAGACTTGCAATGATCACAATCACGATTTTAGGCACATTACTAGCAATGAGACTTTCTTTACCAATTCTGCTTCCCGACGAAGGGCAACATGCCTGGCCATATGCCCTACCACTATCAGCAGCTGCAATTTCAGTTGCTGCAATAGGAGCTCCTAGATTTGCGGCAATTGTCGCTATTGGCATTGGTCTTTTTGCAGGATTTATTGGAGCAACTTCAGCAAACCTTACAGGGACAGAATTTCTTGGAACTTTAGATGCTCTTAAGTTGGCAATGGTATATATCGCTGGTGGGCTGGCGGGGGCACTAATAAGTGACCGAACCTCGAACTTATCCCAATTTTTGCTAGCAGGTCTGCTCGTGGGAATTACAACCATGCTAATCCTAGTGGGCTTCTGGCTACTCGAAGAACCTCGAACTAGTGCAACTATTCTATGGATTTTAATTGCAAGCACATTGAATGGAATAGGTTCAGCAATTATTGCTTTAGGCATCCATATACTAATCCCTTTTGTACTGCGTGTTACGACACGAGTTCAACTGATGGAGTTAACTTCTATGAACCATCCCTTGCTTAGGCGTTTGCAAGAGGAAGCTCCGGGCACATATCATCACAGCACAATCGTCGCATCGATAGCAGAACGAGCTGCGGATCAAATTGGCGTCGATTCATTAATGGTTCGAGTTGGTGCTTACTATCATGACGTTGGGAAACTAACACAACCAGAATATTTTATTGAAAATAATATCAGCCGAGAAAGTAGCCCACATGACGAATTATCGCCTGTAGAAAGCGCAGCGATAATAAGAGGGCACGTTATAGGAGGTATTGAACTGGCAAGACGCTACAGATTGCCGGACGTAATAAGGGATTTTATTCCACAACACCATGGTACCCGTTTAATCACTTATTTCTATCACAAAGCTGCTGGCGAAGGAACGCTTGAACAAGCCCCATTCCGTTATCCTGGTCCGCTGCCACAATTAGCCGAACATGCCATTGTAATGCTAGCTGACTCCTGTGAAGCAACAGTCAGAGCAAACCAGCCACTTAACAATGACCAAATAGAAACGGTGATAGACAAGATCTTCGCAGAGCGTATAGCTGAAGGGCAACTAGATGAATGTGATTTAACTCTACAACAATTACAATTGGTTGCAGCTTCATTTAAAACAACCCTCCAGGCAGTGCATCATCCACGAATAGAGTATCCTGAAAGCCGACGTGAAGAATTGCAGAACTCAGCAGATGGATAACAAGGTAATACGATGCGTTTCGCAATAATTAGATTTCCAGGCACCTGGAGTGATCGTGACTGCGCGCACATTTTGACAAACGTACTTGGACAAGAAGCAGACATTGTCTGGCATAAAGAGCAAACACTCGAAAAATATGATGCTGCTATCCTTCCGGGGGGGTTCTCCTATGGTGATTACTTACGCTGCGGTTCTATAGCGCAATTCTCACCAATCATGAAAAGTCTCGCAGATTTTTCTTCCTCAGGAAAAGCAGTAATCGGTATCTGTAATGGATTCCAAATATTATGTGAAACTGGCCTGCTACCTGGAGCATTGATTCGTAATAACAGTCTTAAATTCAGATGTGAGCCCACTTTCCTGCAAAGTGAAGGGGGAGGTGGTCCGTGGATGTCTGGTATTCCTGCAGGTAAAATTTTGTCAATACCAATCAGTCATGGTGAAGGTAACTATCAAGCTGATACGAAAACGCTCTCTCTACTAGAAGAAACCGAGAGGATAGCTTTTAGATATTGCGATCAAGATGGCAACGTGAATGATGCGACAAATCCTAATGGTAGTGCCCATAACATAGCGGGTATTTTAAATGAACAAGGAAACGTGTTGGGTATGATGCCTCACCCTGAACGTGCTGGTGAAGAAATCACTGGCGGAACAGATGGCAACCAAATTTGGGAATCAATTATGCGATATGCCATTGCCAAAACAACTTAAATAAAATGGAACAGCCGATACAGAAAAACAGGGAACTGATGTTAGCAAGTCCCTGGCGCCGCCTTGCAGGAGCACTAATTGACGTAGCATTGTTCTTCGCAATATCTCTTGTTGTTTTGAGCCTGTATGACGAGCTACCTAATTTAGACTCAACAAGTAATTCCTGGGGGAACTTGGATGCAGTATGGGAACCTGGAGAACCTAGTGCATGGGCACAAATAACATTTTATGTAGTTTACTTTTTAGCTGTAGCTTGCGTAGCTCGACGCAGCCAAACACCGGGAAAGTTATTAACAAAAACGTATGTAACTAAAGAGAATGGAATCTCTTCTGGGTTTCGTATTACCCTACTTAGAGAATTTGTTGTTATGGCTTCTTTCTATCTGATCATCCCTTTCATAATAGCTAGCTTATGGTGCGTATTGGACAAAAAAAATCAATGTTTGTGGGACAAAATTTTCCGAACTTACGTCACACACTCACCTTCAACCTCTAATACCACTACTACAATTGGTCCTCAACCTGCAAACATTGAATCTGAAATGACGGTATCTCCACTACATGGACACTCACAAATTGCTGAAGACTTACGTGAAATTGATTTACTTTTAGAAAAGGGAGCTATCAGCGAAGAAGAACACTCAAAACGAAGACATCACCGTATCCATGGAGAAAGTTAGATAGGTAATTGATTGCTAAGTTATGATGTACCTCAAATACTCC
>CAWVTC010000018.1:0-17175 GCA_963933025.1 uncultured Dehalococcoidia bacterium
ACGTTTTTCGTCTGAGAAACGATCTTTTCAAGCAAAGGAAGTAATTCCTGAACAGAAGATATTTTTTTGTCAGTGATTAGGATTTGGGGGTCTTCTATTTCTGCTTCCATACGTTCAGGATTTGTTACGAAGTATGGGCTTATATAGCCTCGATCAAAGGACATACCATCAACATAATCTACTTCTGTCTGAATGCCTTTTGACTCTTCTACTGTAATAACACCGTCCTTACCTACCTTTTCCATTGTTTCGCCAATGAGGTCCCCAATTGTGGCATCATTGTTTGCTGAAATAGAGGCGACTTGAGCCATTTCTTTTCGTTCTGAGATGTTGATTGCACTACTTGCTAGGTCTTCTAGTATTACAGCTGCTGATTTCTCAAGTCCCCTTTTTAAGGACATAGGATTTGCACCTGCCGCAACATTTTTCAAGCCTTCCTGAACGATTGCTTGACCAAGGACTGTTGCTGTTGTAGTCCCATCTCCCGCGATATCATTAGTTTTAGAGGCAATCTCTTTTGCCAATTGCGCACCGATATTATCAAACGATGCTTCGAGCTCAATATCTTTTGCTATTGTAACGCCATCGTTCGTGATAGTTGGAGACCCAAAACTCTTATCTAAAACAACATTTCTCCCCTTGGGCCCTAACGTGATTTTCACTGCATCTGCCAGGGCATCAATCCCTCGCTTCATCGAGTGTCTTGCATCTTCATCAAACAATAATTGCTTTGCCATTTCTGTAACCTCTTGGTCAAACCTTTCGAAACTTATAGTAATGAATAATATTAGCACTCAACGCCTGAGAGTGCTAATCGCTACCAAGTTGTTTAGGGGTTATTCTGAAATTAATGGTTTTTTAGAGTCCGTGCACGTGCATTTTTGTGCGCAGCTTCTTCTATAAGATTTTTTAAAGTAGGAAGGGTTATATCTTTGTTGTATTTACGATGCAAGGCGGTTTCAAGCATAAAATCAGTGATTTTCGGATTTCTAGGAAGTAGACTCCCATGTAGATAAGTACCGATAGCATTATGTGTTTGGGCTCCTTCATAGTTATCTTCACTATTATTTCCATTGCCTGTGATTACTGTTCCAAAGGGTTTCTGTGTTTTAGCCAAGTAACTTCTGCCCCCATGATTTTCAAAACCTACCACTTCGCCAAAATCTGTTTGTAATAGTACGTTTCCGATACAGCGTTTCGTGTTTTCGCCAGGGTGAATACTTTCGATATCAAATATGCCTAGTCCTGTAATTTTTTGACCATTGGCTTTTTCATAGCTTTTCCCAAACAATTGAAATCCCCCGCAAACTGCAAGCATTGGTTGACCATCTTCGACTGCATGCATTAAAGACTGTGAATGCCTTGCTAGATCTGTACCGATATATTCTTGTTCGCGATCTTGACCTCCACCTATTACGACAATATCAAAGTTATGGGGTTCAAATTCCTCCCCTTTTTCGATTTTCGAAATCTGACATTGAATTCCATGTAATTGTGCTCGATATTGGAGTGCGATCGTATTTCCACGATCGCCGTATATATTCATTACGTTTGAATAAAGATGAGCTATTCGTAGTGACCAGTTTGTTACCGTTTGCATTTTTCTCTTCAGAAGTTTTAAATTTTCTGGATCTCGACCTATTAGACCTCTACGCTACATTAGCATGGTGCTCAATAGTTTTCCTCCACCACAAGACGCCACAGATATTTTAAAAGAAGTATTTGGGTATGAAGATTTTCTGCCCGGGCAATTTGAAGTTATAGATTCAGTTCTTAATGGCAACGACACGCTTGCTGTCCGTCCAACCGGGGCTGGTAAGAGTTTGTGTTTTCAGATACCTGCCTTATTAATGGAGGGTCTTACGATAGTGGTTTCCCCACTACTTGCTTTGATGAAGGACCAAATAGATAGCTTGGAAAGACAGGGAATTGTGAGTGCATCAATAAATTCTAATCAAAGTATTTCTGAACAATCAGAAATATTGCATCGAGCAATAGTGGGAGAAATTAAATTATTGTATGTTGCGCCCGAACGTTTTTCTAACCGACAGTTTCTTTCGGCAATAGTTGGTTGTGAGGTAGCACTGTTAGCTGTTGATGAAGCACATTGCATAAGTGAGTGGGGACATGATTTTAGGCCTTCATACAATGATTTGGGGGAGATCCGTAAACGTATTGGGAATCCACAGATTGTAGCACTTACTGCCACTGCTGATGATAGAGTGCGTGATGATATTATTCTTCGGTTGGGATTGAAGGAACCAAAAGTTTTAGTTTCTTCCTTCGATCGTCCAAATTTACGATTTAATACTATTCGAGTGCGTAATCAGAAGCAGAAAAGAGAGCAGATTGCAGAGTTTTTAGAAAAGAACGTTGGGGAGTCTGCGATTGTTTATTGCGCAACTCGCAAGCATGTTGAAGAACTTACAAAGTGGTTGCAAGATAAGCAGATACGCTGCGCTCGTTATCATGCTGGCCTCGATGCAGAGGATCGGATTCGTATCCAAGATGCTTTTGCACGAGATTCTTTGCCTACAATCATTGCTACAAATGCTTTTGGCTTAGGTATAGATAAGTCTGATGTACGTTTGGTGATTCACTATGATATGCCAGAGTCTATAGAAGCCTATTATCAGGAAGCAGGCAGAGCTGGTCGTGATGGTCTCTCAGCTGAATGTATCCTTTTTTTTGCTCCGTATGACCGTCGTATACGAGAATTTTTTATAGATATGGCACATCCGACTATAGAAGTCATACTCCGTGTTTATCGAAAGTTAAGTGAGCATGGAACCTCTTCTGTATTCATTAACGATCTTTTTCAGAATGAGGATGTTCCTGGATTAAATGCTGCAATCCAATTTCTTGAACAAATAGATGTTATTACACGAACTGGATACTTTGTTCGGATTCGTAAGCTTATTGACGAAAGTGTGATTAATGCGAGTTCGGTGTACGAACATCGACGCCATGCGGTTGCAAAACTCGATGCAATGCAAGAGTTTGCAGAAAGTTTTAAGTGTCTTCGTTCTCATATTCTTCGCTATTTCGGGGAAGAATATGTTTCTGATATGTGTATGAATTGTGGTTCATGCATTGCTCCACAATTCGATTTACAAACTAGGCCGGATAAAAATTTTACAGTTCTAATGCATGAACCTTTATTTGAAGAATTACGTAGCTTGCGTCGTGAAATTGCAGAATCTGAATCAGTTCCTTCATATATTGTATTCAATGATGCTTCATTAGTTCAGATGGTTCGTGATCGTCCGAAAACGAAGACAGACTTTTTGGCAATTACAGGAGTGGGACCGACGAAGCTTGAAAGATATGGAAAGAAGTTCCTTGGATTGATTAATCAATCCAAGGTGCGGTCTCGTGATTCATCGATGCAGCAGCAATCAGAAATTTCAAAGGTTAAAGTCCAGGGTGTCCAAAAAGAAATCATGAAACTTGCAAATCAGGGTAAAGATCTTGGTGATATTTCGAACAGCGTAGGTTTATTACGCCCTGTTGTTGTTGGATATCTAGAGAAGCTTATCGATCAGGGTGTGATTATGGATATTTCTCCTTGGTTAGATGCTTCTACGCTTGGTCGTGTTCGGAATGCTGCTTCTGGTCGACCAATCTCTTCACTCTCGCCATTGCATAAAACACTAGGAAAACGAGTCTCTTTTGAACAGCTTCAGATTGCACGCGCTTGGCTAAACCAAGAGGGTGCAATCCAGTAAGCATGTTTAAATTATTTACCAATAATCTGTAAAAATCTCAATTTTTTACCGTAGGATTAACTAATGCTATTCTCGTAGAACAGTGGTACATGTTAACTCATGCCCACATGCAGAATGTAGTTTTAAACTACATCGGGGAACCCATTTTGGGGTGAATAGAGCAATGCTCTTAGGGCAACCTTCCGCCCGAATCCGACAGCTAACCTCGTATGCACAAAGAAGGCCTGATAAGCAGGATGCTTATTAGAGGTCTACCTCGCATATAAATTCGGATTCGAGAGGTTCCATGAAAGAGATAATGAAAAAAACAGATCAAGAGTTGCTTCGCGACTGGCTAAGAAGTGAAGATGGTGAAGCATATTGGAAAGCAGAGTGGAATAAAGCAGAAGAACTACCTCCGATGGTAGATGAGGCTCTTTTCAATCTGTGGCCATTGTAAAGATATTTACAACATATCTTGGTACATTTAAACAATAACTAAATAGTTATTGTTTAAATGTATGGCTGCCAAAATACAGAACGTAACTTTTTAGAAGTATTTAACCGAAAACGTTGTTCTCTGACGATGTTGAAATTGGTATTGTATAACTATGATAATTTCAATTGCATGAGTTGTTGATTTTGATGGGTTAATACTTTTTAGATAACTAAGTTGTTTGGGTCTGTAAGAAGAGAGGCAGTATAAACGGATAGATGCTACACGATTGGTTTAGAAGTAACGTAGTTGTTTGATGTTTAGCCCTTGGGGCCAAACAGGCCGTTTGTCGCTAGCCATTTTTATGTTTTGGCTTTCTTTGTACTTTTATGTTCCTTTTTTGCCGATTTATGCAGCAGAATTGGGTGCATCAAACACAATTATTGGCTTAGTAGTTGCATCATACGCAATTGGCCAAGTTCTTTTGCGAATTCCTATTGGGTTTGGCGCTGATTTACTTGGAAGAAGACGCCCTTTTGCCCTAATTGCATTTTTTGCATCGGTATTAGGTGCATTAGGCCTTGCATTAGCCCCATCGCCCCTCACTTTGTTTATTGCTCGTTCTGTAACAGGCATAGCTGCCGCAGGTTGGGTAGTAATTAGTGTTTTGTACGTTTCTTATTGGGATGAGTCTCGAACTAGTGAAGCGATGTCGCGAGTAATGGCAATAACAACCTTCTCGATTGTGGCGGCGACATTTCTTGGTGGATTTCTTGGTGAATTTTTTGGGATTGTTTCAACTTTTTATGCTGGTTTGATAACAGGTTGTATAGGAACTTTGCTTTTGTTCTTTTCTCCAGAACCTGAAGAAAAGATAGCTCATGATTTCAAGTGGTCAACAGCATTAGATGTTGCAAGAACTCCTTTGCTGCTAAAGGCTTCTTTTTTGGGTATTTTGGCTCAATTTGTTGCTTTTGCGACCACATTTACCTTTATTCCAATCTATGCGACATCTATAAATGCGTCCGATATGGAGAATGGGTATCTTGCGGCTGCTATGTTTACTTTTGCTGGTATTGGTTCGCTTGCAGTGCCCTATTTACTTAAGAAAATAAAATTTGGATGGTTGCTTGTTCTAGCGTTTGTGGTGGTTGCTTGTTCGGTAGGAATCGTTCCATTTATTGAACAGCCAAACTTACTTATCGTTAGTCAAGCCTTTGGTGGTTTTGGAAGAGGCATGATCAATGTTCAGCTGATGACTTTGGCTGTGGTAGCTGTTCCCTTAACCAGTCGGGCTACTTCAATGGGAATTTATCAAGCAATTTATGCTATTGGTATGTTAACTGGACCGTTAGCAGCCGGTTTCATTGGCGAGTATATGAGTGTTGCCTGGGTTTTCGGTGTTTCTACAGGTGTGACTGTACTTTCTGCTTTTGTTGCGTGGTATTTTTTAAGTAAACAAAAGTTAAGCAAGTCTATCTCTGATCGAGTACAGGCATGATTAACTTAGTCTTGAAGGTAGTCAGCTATCCGTTTGGTGATCCCGGATAATCCTCCAAATCGTTTTCTGTACCGTATATAAAAAATTGTTAGTGGAATACAAATTGAAATGACAATAAGTCCGATAGAGATTAATAGGGCTTGATTTGAACGGGTGAATGAATCTCCAAAGATCACGATTACAGATGTTGGAAGTATCGAACCTAATAATGCTAAAGCTATAAATATTTTGAACGGTATCGTAGTGAGTCCAGCAGCGTATGCAGCAAAGTCAAATGATATTGGCATCATACGCCACCAGAAAATGAGTTGTGGACCTAGCTCAGTTGACAAACGATCGACTTTTCGAGCGTTTTGTTCCCCGATTATGGTCGGGACGTAGCGCCTGCCAAATTTTCGTGATATCCCAAATGCGAGCGCTGACCCTACTAATTGACCTAGTAAGGCATAAATGATTCCATACCCTGTACCCCAAATTAATCCGCTAGCAATGACAAATGGGAGATTTGGAATTGGTGCGAAGACCATCGCTGCAGCTTGGATTCCAATTAGCAAAATAGGACCCCAAATACCTAAATTCTGTCCCCAAATTCGTATTTCTTCTGTTTCTAAATCCCCGAAGAGTACTTTGTTGAGCAAAAGTAATATGGCTATGAAGATGACAAGTAAAGCCAAAAGACGCCGCCGTGCTTTTGTGTTGCCACCTTTAATAAAGGAATCTTTCTGTTGAGGAGCTTTTTTACCTAATAAATCGCCTAATTCTCCCCAAGCTAGGTAGCTACAAGCAAGACCAACTGCAATTGCTGCAATTTTTGTCTCAAAAATATTGTTAATTATGAAAGCAGGTATAAATCCTGCCAAAATGCTTAGGAATGTTTGAAGTAATTCTTTCATATTCAAGATGCTAATCATTCCTATTTTGAGTAGTAAGCGATTTCCTGATCGCTTAACCTTTTCTGCTTCTTTTGTTTTTCTACCTAAAGATTACATTGTTCGCTACTATGGCCTTAGATATGTGTGAGGTGACTAGTGCCTGGTCCGCTTGAAGGTATTCGTATTCTTGACTTTACCCGCTATCAACAGGGACCTTTTGCAACTGTGCTCCTTTCAGATTTAGGAGCTGAAGTTTTAAAGGTAGAAGAGCCAACTAACGGTGATTTAGGTCGTAGTCTTGGACGTCAATCAGATGGATTTTGTGCTTATTTCGAAGCCCATAATAGGAATAAGCGTTCATTAACTGTTGATTTAAAAACTGATGAGGGTCGTGAAATAATTTTAAAATTGGCAGCAGAATTTGATGTAATAGCGGACAATTTTCGACCTGGTGTTATGGAAAGATTGGGTCTTGGGTATAGCGCTCTAAAAGCGGTAAATCCTTTAGTTATAACTGCGAATGCGTCGGGCTTTGGGCCGGAAGGGCCACGTGTTAAGGAGCCTTCCTTTGATTGTATTGGACAAGCGATGGGTGGCATGATGATTGCACAAGGAGGTGGACCTAGTGAGGGTCCAGTACAACTTGTTGCTGGTTTTGCAGATCAAGTAGGAGCGATGATATTTGCACTAGGGATCAGTTCCGCTATTGTGGCTCGGGAACGTCAGGGGGTTGGTCAGCATATTGATTGTTCTCTGTTGGGAACGCAGCTTGCGATGCAATCGTTCCCCATTACTGGCTTTTTACGAAATAATGAACAGCGTGCGTCTCCACAGCGTTTAAGTCCTACATTCACATATTACCCTTGTGCTGATGGTTTATATCTCGTGCTGGGGATTTTGGATCCGAAGTGGTGGTCAGGTTTTTGTAGAGCAATTAATCGAGATGATCTTGCTCTTGATGATAGGTTTGATACCCCAAAAGCAAGAAATTTGAATAATAAGGAATTGGTTGCTGAGCTAGATACCACCTTTTCGCAAAAGGTACGAAGTGATTGGTTGAGCATATTGAACGAAGCGGATATTCCCTGTGGGCCGGTAAATGATTATGAAGCAATGTCCAAAGAACCCCAAGTAATAGACAATAATTACATTACATCTTTGGAGCACCCTTCATTAGGAGAGCTCAACGTTGTTGGGACACCTATTCATCTTTCGGAGACACCTGCTTTCCCCCGGTCATGTGCACCTGAGCTCGGTCAACATACAGAGGAAGTCTTACTTGATTTTGGTTATTCGTGGGAAGATATCGAATCTTTCAAAAATGCAGGAGTTATTTAAAATCGCTCTCTAGGGTTATGCTCTCGGTAGTCCGAGACCCCTCGTTGCAATAATATTTCGTTGAATTTCGCTAGTCCCTCCTGCAATTGTTGCAGAAACTGAACTGATATATCCACTTCCAACCCTACCTCGTTGTGGAGCATCCGAATCAGTACGTATTCCAGATAGCCCAAGCATTTTTAGTGCTGTTCCTGCAATTCTTTGCGAAAGCTCCGTGCTAAATAATTTTGCAATTGAAGCCTCAGCATTCGGCACTTCTCCCGATGCTTGCATATTCACTACCCTATAACTCAACATTTTTGCGGTCGTTGCTTCAATCCAACGATCTGCAAAAGCATTACGTACCGAAGCAACATTCGAATTTTTTGCAGTAGTTGTTCCCTTCCAATAATCAAGGTGCTTTTCAATAGCTTTGCGGTGCCCTACAGAGCTGCCAATCATAGACCGTTCAAAATCTAAGGTTGTAGCACCGATATACCATCCACGATTTAATTCACCAACGATGTTTTTAGCTGGTACTCGAACATCTTCAAAGAAGACTTCATTAAAATGGTGCATGTTTCCCATATTAACTAGGGGCCGAATATTAATCCCTGGTGTTTCCATGTCTAAGAGAAAGTATGAGATTCCTCGGTGTTTAGGTGCATCAGGATCGGTTCGTGCGAGCATGAACATCCAGTTAGCTTGGTGAGCACCGGATGTCCAAATTTTTTGACCATTCAACACGTAGTCATCACCATCTCGGATTGCTCGGGTTTGCAAAGAAGCCAAATCTGAACCACTACCAGGCTCACTGTATCCTTGGCACCAGATTGATTGACCTTGCAAAATACGGCCAAGGTGTTCTGATTTTTGTTCTTCGGTTCCGTGAACAATTAATGTTGGACCAAGCATTCCGACTCCAGATCCTCCTATAGCAGGTGCTTCTGCTTCCGCAAATTCTTCATTCATGATGAATTGTTCCATTACACCTAGGCCTGCTCCCCCATATTCTTTTGGCCATGCAGGTGCAACCCAACCTTTTGTAGCTAGTGCTGCTCTCCATTCATCCCACCATTCCTGTTCACGAATATCAGTTCCACCCATTGCCCCAGGATCATATGCATCTGGGCGTTCTGTATTTAAGAAGTCTCTAACCTGTAATCTCCACTCACGAAGTTCTTGGGTATCATCAAAGTTCATTACAATTCTCCAAAAGAAGCACTACAGTCACCAAGCTATCAAAACTAGAGGTACCTGTACATGGCTTGTGTGTATAAAAAGCCATTTCCAATGGTACTTTAGGACATTCGTCGTAAATTTGGTTGTGTAATTAAGGCTGCGCCGGCCATGATAAATAAGATTACACCGGAAATGCTCATTGCTGCCGAAACACCGACGGCACTTCCTAGGAATCCAGCTAATAATGCCCCAAAAGGTCCTACACCCATCATGCCTAAGGCATGTACTCCCATTACGCGTCCCATCATGTCTTGAGGTGTATTTTTTTGAATCAAAATCTGGTTTATGTTCGTAAAAAATGCTCCGGCAATCCCACCGATAAACATCACTGGCAAGATCATCCAAAATTCTGGCAATTGTCCCATAAGATTTAAGATGATGCCTGCTGACATTAGCGTCGCAAGAAACCAACCACCTTTGTTTTTAAAGTCCGGATTTCCCGCAATCCAAAACGATCCTAGTATCATGGACGTTCCCATAATTGCGTAGAGGAGCGTTGCCATAAAAACCGATTGGTCATGCTTATCTATTGCGACAACTTGTAATAGGGCAGAAAAGGGACCAATCATGAAGATTCCAGTTCCGACTAAAAGCAATATCAGTGTGAAGATTTCACGATGTCCTCTCACGAAGCTAAGACCTTCCCTAAGGTCTCCAATCATTTGTTTGCGCATGGGAGTCTTTTGTTCCCCTTGTTCAGTGATCATCTTTCTCCGGATATCGATTTGCTCTCTTTGTGCATCGGCTTCTTCCTGTGCGAGGTTCCCACTTTCAACATCAGCATTGAGCTGCGCTTCAGCAGCATTGAGTCGAGCAAATCGCGGATTGACGTCCTGAGATTCTTCCTTAGGAATTCTAATTGGGATGATTGATAAGAGTCCTATGGTAAGCATTGCACCCATGGCAACAAACATGCCTCCATAATCAAATAACGTAATTGCAAGACCGCCTAACAGCGGGCCACCTATTTGCGAGAAGTTCTGCGCTATGCTCATAAGGGCGATACCGTTGGGTAAGCGTCCAGGCTTTACAACAGCAGGTATCAAGGCATTACGTGCTGGAAATCCTAGAGCAACGGTGGTTCCAAGAAATACGGCTATGAGCATAATTGCTAGGAAGTTCAATGCATCTAAATAAAAAAGCAGTGCCCCAAGAGCCATTGCTAGTATTGATCCTACTTGGCTAACAAAAAGTAATGTTCGCTTATCTATTCTGTCTGCTAAGACGCCCGCAGGAATCGTTACAATTAAGACTGGAATACCTACGGCAAATACTACAGCTCCAGCTCCAGCTGCTCCCATTTCCAAGCGTTGTATTACATAAAGGGAGAGCACTAATTGTTCTGCTGAACGCGCCAATGAAAAGAGTAAGGTGTTTAGCCATAACATTCGGTATGGTCGCGACTCCATAGATGAAAAACGTTCCCCTGAAAATAATTTTTTCAGAAAACTCAAATACCGTGAGGTGAAACTTTGCTTGTCTGGGGATTGGCTTGTCACATTTTCCCTTACTAAAAAGAAATTATGGATTCGAGATTAGACTACGCTTCTTATTGTCAAGACGCTATATTCACATTAACTAAATTGCTGAGGTGTCCAATGACTGGAAAACTACAAGATCAGGTAGCCATTATTACAGGTGGCGCAAGTGGAATTGGGGAGGCCATAGCCTTACTGTTCGCCGAGGAGGGTGCGCATATAGCTGTGGCAGACCTTAATGAGGAGCGTGGTGCTAAGGTTGTTGCTGCAATTAAGTCACTGGAACGTGATGCTATTTTTGTCCGTACAGATACAAGTAGTGAGGAACAGTGTGAGGCACTTGCTAGTGCCACGGTTGAGCATTTTGGTAGTGTGAGTATTCAAGTTGGAGCAGCAGGTATTAGCAACGCTCAATATACTTCTGAGAATCCAACAAGTGCATTATTAACAGATCCAGAAGGATCGTTTTTGGTAAGTGCAGGACTTGATGCTTGGCAACGTGTCCTAGATGTTAATTTAACAGGAGTTATGCTCTCGGCACGTGCAGCTGCAAGGAGAATGATTGAGTTTGGTTCAGGTGGCAATATCATTAATTTGGCGTCAATAATGGCAAAAGTTCCACGAGCTGGAGTTGCTCCATATTGTGTTTCTAAGGCTGGTGTATGGATGTTGACCCAATGTCTTTCCCTAGAGCTTGCTGCTCATAATATTCGTGTGAATGCTATCGGTCCTGGATTCATCGAAACGCCTATGACTGCCCCTATGAGAACGTTTGAATCTGGTAGTGATTGGGCAATGGATTTAACAACAATGGGGCGATTTGGAACAGCTCAAGAGGTTGCGAAGACAGCACTCTTTTTAGCTTCTGAAGATTCATCTTTTTATACGGGGAATATACTACATCCAGATGGCGGAGTTTTTACTGGTTAAAGCCATCGGTTTATATCGGAAAAATTATTTAACAGTACAGAATTGCAAAAGAGGATTTTATGACAACAACAGAAGCAACTGAAAAATATGATGTAATTGGTACCCGGCCCATCAGGCATGATGGGCTTGATAAAGTTACAGGTCGTGCACGTTATGGTGCGGATGTTGTTCAAACAGATCTCCTACATACCAAAGTACTGAGAAGCCCGTATGCGCATGCTCGAATACTTAGTATTGACGTTGAAAAAGCTAAAAAGCTTCCTGGTGTGAAAGCTGTTGTGACAAGCGCAGATTTTCCAATTATCAAGGATCAAATGATTGACTTTGGTGAGACTTTAGGGAATGTGCGTCTTCTTGCAGAAAATGTACTAGCACACGAAAAAGTTTTTTATAAAGGCCATGCAATAGCGGCAATTGCAGCCCTAGATATTCATACAGCTGAGGCTGCTCTGGACCTTATCGAAGTTGTCTATGAGCCACTAACACCAGTACTTAATGCTTTAGAAGCTATGCAAGATAGTGCTCCGTTACTTCATGAAAACATGACCACTCGATCTATCGCCGAGAGATTTGCTCGTGGTGACGATACGGGTCAAAACAGTAATATTTCGAGCCATTTACAGTTTAAAAATGGTGATTTGGCTGTTGGTTTTGGTAAAGCGACCCATGTGGTTGAAAGGGAATTTACTACTTCTACCGTACATCAGGGATATATCGAACCACATACCGCAACAGTCTATTGGGGTACGGATGGACATATCCGTATTTGGACGAGTACGCAAGGACCTTTTGGTGTTCGGACTCAAACCGCAGCAATGCTTGGTGTTTCTGAGTCTCAGGTGACTGTTTATCCAATGGAGATTGGCGGAGGTTTTGGTGCGAAGATCAATGCCTATCTTGCTCCTCTGTGTGCAATTTTATCTCGTAAATCTGGTCACCCTGTAAAGGCAGTCATGACTCGAGCGGAGGTTTTTGAAGCTACAGGCCCAACCTCTGCAACTACTATGCGAGCAAAAATTGGTTGTACGGAGACCGGAATTATTACGGCTGCAGAGTTGTGGTTGGCATATGAGGCGGGAGCATATCCTGGTTCTCCTGTTGGTGCGGGGTCAACTACGGCCTTGGCTCCATATAAAATAGAGAACTTTTTAATAGATGGTTTTGATGTAGTTGTAAACAAACCTAAAGTTGCAGCTTATCGAGCACCAGGTTCACCTCAGGCTGCGTTTGCAGTTGAATCTACAATAGATGAACTCGCAAATGTTGCAGGTTTTGACCCGATTGATTTCCGATTAAAGAATGCAGCAGAGGAAGGAGATCGTTTACCTACGGGTGTTCCGCTACCACGCATAGGGTGCCGTGATGTTGAGGAAGCGATTAAGAAGCATCCCCATTATAGTGCGCCGATTGAAGGACCTAATCGTGGTCGTGGTGTGGCTATGGGATTTTGGTTTAACGGTGGGAACCAATCTTCGGTAACGATTAACGTTAATTCAGATGGGACAATTAACCTTGTTAGTGGATCGGTAGATATAGGAGGTACTCGTACCGCTGTTGCTATGCAGGCAGCTGAAACACTTGGTATAGCGGCTGAAGATGTACAACCCTCAGTGGGTGATACGGATACTATTGGTTGGACCGGACCGACAGGCGGTAGCCGTGTTGCTTTTTCAACCGGTATTGCTGCTATTAATGCCGCACAGGAAATTAAGGAGGAGATGATTAAGCGTGCCGCAATCTTACTTGAAACTGAAGTTGAAAATATTGAAGAAAGCAAAGGCAGATTTTCTAGAAAAGATGACCCTAAAAGTAACCTGTCTTTTAAGGAAATTGCTAAAGCGCAGTTAAAAACTGGTGGGCCTATTAGCTCGTCTGCTTCCTCGAACCCTACTAAAGTTGGTCCTGCATTTGCTGGCAATATTGTTGATGTAGAAGTCGATCCTGAAACAGGTAAGGTAGATATCTTGCGATATACAGTGATTCAAGATGTTGGAACTGCTGCGCATCCCTCATATGTTGAGGGGCAGCTTCAAGGGGGAACTGTTCAAGGGATTGGCTGGGCTCTTAATGAGGAATACGTATGGAGTGCAGAAGGGGAAATGACAAACAATTCATTTTTAGATTACCGCATGCCTACAGCCTTTGATCTGCCAATGATTGACACGGAACTTATTGAAAATCCGAATCCGGGTCACCCTTACGGACTTCGTGGTGTAGGTGAAGTTCCTCTCGTTCCACCATTAGCAGCAATTGCTAATGCAGTACATGATGCGATTGGTGTTCGGCAACAACATCTTCCCATATCTCCTCAAAGCATTTTGGAGTCTTTGGGCACAATTTCTTCCGAGGAGTAGCAATTTCTTTATGGCAAATATCATTATTCCTGCGTTACTCCAGACTTTTACAGATGGGAAGAGCCGAGTAAATGTTTCTGGGACGACACTAAGGCAAGCTATTGAAAATTTAGAAGAAGCCTATCCTGGGTTTGCTGATCGTCTTCTTGATGATGACGGGCAGCTTGTTCCAGAAATCCTTGCATCAATAGATGGTGAAACTGCACATTTGGGTTTACGTCAACCATTAGAAGAGCATAGCGAGGTAGCATTTATTCCTGCACTTGGTGGAGGCTGTTAAGCAATGGTAGTTTTTGTAATCATGTTCATTAATCTCACAAATCTTGTTTTTCACGCGTATACTCCCTAAAAAGTGTAATTAGGAGTTTTGAATGCCTGCATCAAAAAAAGATCTAGAAACTGCTCGTAAGTTATTTGAAGAAGGTGGTTGGGGTTCAGGGGATCCTTATGGCCCTGATCAATGGTTTTCGGATGATGCCGTTATGCGTGACATAGTTGGTCATGCTGATGCTCTACGTGGAAAAGCTGAAATCCGAAAATTCTGGGCCTCTCAAGGGGTAGGGATAACGTTAAGGGTACCTGTGGAAGAGAGTTATATTGCTGAGGATCACCATGGGGTAGCGCTTCTCTGGATGGCTTATGCTCAAATCGTTGATAAAGAAAATGAAAATTATGGCAAGTGGGTAACTTTCGAGGGAATGTCTCGTTTGGAATTTAATGATGCTGGGGAAGTTACTCTTGAAGTGGATTATCATCACGGACCTCAAGGCGTTACAGATTCTTGGGTTGCGCATTGGAATGCGCGCAGGGCAAGACCTTGGGAGGAGCTGGGTGCCATTACAGGTGCTTGATTTTGCATATGAGTAAATTATCTGGACGTGTTGCTTTTGTAACGGGTGCTGGTCGTTATCGTGGTATTGGTCGTGCAATAGCACTTCGGTTAGCAGAAGATGGTGCCGATGTTGTAGTCACTGGTCGACCGCGTGATCCTGCTTCTTTTCCTGATCATGAAAAGAAGATAGGTTGGCTTGGTGCTGAAAGTTTAGCTCAGGAGATTCGTGATATGGGTCGTCGTTCACTCGCCTTTGACTGTGATGTTGTTAACGTAGACGAGGTGAAAGCCGTAGTAGCACAGTCCGTTTCTGAGCTTGGCAAGATAGATGTACTGGTGAATAACGCTGCGCTTCCTAGCGAAGCAGGGGATGCACCAATATTAAGTATGACCGATGAGAATTGGTTTGGAACAGTGGATGTGAATCTTCATGGTCTCTATCACGTGATCCGTGCGGTTGGTAGGGAAATGGTTAAATCTGGAGGTGGCAGCATTGTAAATATTTCTTCAACAGCAGGTCGTATTGGGATTCCAAATTATGGCGCGTATTGTGCAACAAAATGGGCTATGCATGGACTTACACAACAGTTAGCACTTGAACTTGCGAAAGATAATATTCGTGTAAACATTGTGTGTCCAGGTTCTACTGATACAGACATGATGGATAGTACTTTTGGACGTTACGACAAAGTTGCAGGTGTAGAGCCTGGAACTTCTAAATCAAATATCAGGCAAGCGTTGCTTATGAAAAGGCAAGCTCTTCCTGAAGAGCAAGCTGCAGTTGTCTCATTCCTTGCCTCTGATGATTCTTCTTATATGACAGGGCAGGCATTGAATGTTGATGGCGGCAGCCGTATGGATTAGTAGAGCGAGTGAGGAAAAATGAAGCTGCGTTACGTAAAAACTCTTGAACAAGTTCGGCAACTACAAAATTTATATGCGGCGCCGGCTTTTGAATCGTTTCGTTCATTATCTGTTTCATTTGAAACAGATCCGGAGATAATTAAAGCTGTTTTACCGCCTCCACTAGAACCAGATGAACAACCTTTGGCCTCCGCCAGCATTTCACGTATCGGGACTAGTAATACCCTGCAACCATTCGGTGCTGCGGGTCTTGTTGTCCGGTGTCGTTATAAGGATATTGTTGGTTTTTATCCGATAACAATGCCTATGTCTACAGATGCTGCTGTGATTTTTGGCCGAGAACTTTATGGTGAGCCGAAGAAAGTAGCTGAAATCAATGTTTCTGAGGATGAAGATAAGTTTGTGGGTACTGTTCAGCGATATGGGGTTACCTATATGGAAATTCAAGGGCAAAGTTGTGAGATTCTAGAGGGGGGTGATTCTGGGATTCAGAACCGTTTTTATTTCAAATATATGCCAGCACCAGATGGTGTAGGGTTTGACAACGATCCTGTGCTTGTGCTGGTTCGGCATACCGGCTCTACCCGGAGAGTTGAACGTCTAGAGGGTGATCTAATTTTGAGAGAGTCGGATCATGATCCCGTAGTTGACGTACCAATACTTGATGTTCGGAGTGTCATGTATTCAGAAGGCGATTCATATACGCATGGGGAAATTCTTGATCGAGTACCAGGGGAAAGCTTTTTACCGTACATGTTTGGAAAGGTTGACGATCTCGAGCTATTAGCCCGTGAGGGAGTGGTTGATAGCGAGTAAGCCCTATGCAATTCGGTATTGTTGTTACTAGTACTACAGAGCTCCGAGAGCATTTGATTGATCTTGATGCGTCGTTGATAGATACGCTTTATGTAGTCGATCATCCCTCCTTTGCAGAACCAGATCCATGGACTTTTTTGGCATGGGTAGCGGGGCAAACCAAAAGGATTCGATTGGGAACACATGTTACCGGTGCTCCTTTCCATCATCCAGTTTCTCTTGCCAGGCAGGTCACAGCAGTAGATGTATTGAGTGGTGGTCGTGTGACGCTAGGAATTGGGACGGCATATGAACATGCAGATTTCGAACCATATGGGTTTAAAATGCTTAATTTCAGTGCTCGTGTTCAACAAATGCAAGAGACAATTGAAATTCTGAAGTCTTTATGGACTAAAGAGAATACAGTTTTTTCAGGTGAGCATTTTCAATTATTGGGTGGTGCAACTTTCGTACCAAAACCTGTGCAAAAACCAACAATCCCAATTATTGTTGGTTTGAACAAACCAGGAAAAGTTTTGGAAGTAGCTGTTAAGCATGCTGATGGGATTAATACTTGGCAATTGGGACCTGAGCAAATTGCTGAAATTGGTTTAGCAGTACGTGAAAATTGTGAAAAGGTTGGTCGCAACCCTGACACCTTTGCAATAACTGCTGATTTAATTTTTGCACGTGATCAAAATATGGAAGTAGCTGATCAAATAGCTGGTCAGATTGCAAGCATGGCACGTTCTTGGGGGCGTTCTGCAAAAGTTACACAATGGGACCATTCAGGAGTTCTTTATGGAGATGCTGGGCATATGTTGGATCAGATCGAGGTTTTTAAAAG
>CAWVTC010000019.1:0-17097 GCA_963933025.1 uncultured Dehalococcoidia bacterium
CTTCGAGTCGAAGAATCTGACCAGCCACTGATACCCACATCACGCGCAATCCTTCACGACCACCAAAAGTCCCTATGCTAGCTAATTCAATCGAAAATGGAGAATGCCGTGCAGAAGCCTCTCTCAAGGCAAGTCGCATAGCTGGCAACTTTTCCGCTTTAACCTCACCAAAAAATTTTAAAGTAATATGCAAATATTGTTCAGTAATCCATCGCACATCATTGCGACTAACATCACGCAATTTAGAAACAATATCCATGATCTCCTCTCTAATTTGAGAAGGAACTGTTATAGCAACAAATACACGAGAAACCGGACTAGTTTTGGTCATTCTTTAATAATACCCTTCTTCCATTAAAAACACCGATAGCATAAGCATCTTCTTCACTCAATCCATCAAAAGCTAACTTTAAATCATTCAATGGATTTCTTAGAGGAAAATCCGAGGCAAAAAGTACGCGATCTGCACCAACTAAATCAACAAGACGAGAAACACAACGCTTTCCATACAACAAAGGACCTGCAGCTGTGTCAAATAAAAGATTTGGCGTAGCCCGTCTAATCTCCGGCATCTGTAAGAAAAAAGGTACACCTCCACCAAGATGTGCACCAATCATGGTCACTTTTGGGAACTCAGTTGCACACATCAATAACGAATATGGGGTAATACCCCCGGTTTTACCAGGATAAGTATGCCCAAAAGGCTCACTCGTATGCCATAACAAAGGTACATCGCTATCATCGGCAAGCTCATATAAACGCTTTGCCTCACTATCCAATGGATCCCAACCCTGTCCCCCTGGTCTCAATTCTCCAAACCCACGAGCACCATATTGAAGAAGCCTCTTAGCTTCATCAAACCAATTACTCCAACTTAAATTGATATTTACAAAAGGTATAACTGCAGGATATTCATCAGCCACTGCCAAAATATAGTCATTTTGTTCACGTGCATCAGATTCATTTAGAAATCCAAATCCCGCTGCTACTGCTCCAACAAAAAATTCACCATCAATAACCCCTAAAAGATCAATACCATCCGCAAGACGTGCAGCTGGGTTGCTGTAAAGTTCTGCAAAACCTTTATCGCTCTCCACAAGCTGACTTCTTCGCTTACATTGACTAGGCGGAAATATATGTGTGTGTGCATCAATCACACCTTTGACTTGATTCATCTCGTACTGACCACAGAACGATAGTAGCAGATACCTGATAGGCTATCTTTATGGGCGTGTTCATCAAAATATCAGTTACCGCTGAAACGTGTGCCGCTGAAACAGAATGCCGCGAATGCGTACAAATATGCCCTGTCGACATTTTTCAAAGAGATTCTGAGCTACATGCACAGATCATTAGTAAGCAAGAAGACGAATGCATTCTTTGTGACTTATGTGTTTCAGAATGTCCGGTTAATGCTATTTCAATCAAGAAACTTTATTAATGATATGTCGTACGAATCATTTTCCGTAGCCATGAAATATGCGCACTTTCTTCAAGAGCAGTAATCCAGTGAAGCGCCTCATATAAAGAAACACCACGCGCATATGCACCATGGCCACGTAGTATGACCACTGGAAAATCACGCAATTCAGTAGCAATTTTTTGTTCGTAGCCAGAATTTGCATCAATTAAGGGAACCTCCCTGAGATGAAAAAGTCCTTCATAATCTTCAGGTATAAAAAAATCCTTCTCAAGCTCTAATGACAGGGCAATCGCATGATGAGGATGAGCATGCACGATAGCTGTGACCGAAGATTCCGCAACTGCATATGTCGTGTTATGCAGCAAAGTGTCGGTTGACGGAACTGGCAAATCATAAATGCCATCTGGACGGACAAAACTAACATCATTACTAGTAAGATGGCCAAGCTTAGTACCAGTACCTGTAATCCAGATATTTGGTACTTCACGTACACTTAAATTTCCACCATGACTTGAAACAAGTCCTAGAGAAAAAAGATCTTGGCCAACCTCCTGCATTTCTCGGTAAATCTGTGGAGGAACAGTCATATACTCAGCCCAAAACCTCTATTTAAACCTCTCGGAATTCACCTTCAACGGTTCCTGCACCTGCATCCTTATCAGCAGGCGACTGGGAATCATCCGGATTGGCTTCCTGAGTTCCATCAGCACTAGGAGCTTCCTCAGAATAAACAGCCTCACCAACTTTCTGCAAAACCTCATTCAGCTCTTGAAGTTCTTTCTGAATAAGTTCACTATCATCTGCCTCAAGAACTTCCTTCAAAGCCGTAATTTTAAGCTCTATTTCATTTTTCAGATCATCATCAATTTTGTCAGCGTTCTCACTTACAGTTCGTTCTGCTTGATACACAGTTGAATCAGCAATATTACGTAATTCTATGCGTTCACGCTGTTTTGCATCTTCCTCTGCGTGCAACTCTGCATCATTTTGCATCTGCTCAATTTCTTCCTCGGTCAAACCACTTGAAGCCTGTATGGTAATTTTCTGCTCTTTACCAGTACCCTTATCCTTCGCGGCAACTTTTACAAGCCCATTTGCATCGATATCAAATGTAACCTCAATCTGAGGAACACCCCGAGCAGCAGGCAAGATACCATCCAAAATAAATTTCCCTAGAGATTTGTTTACATTTGCCATTTGCCGCTCACCCTGCAAAACATGAATCTCTACACTAGGTTGATTATCAGCAGCGGTACTAAAAACTTGGCTTTTTTCAGTAGGAATTGTTGTATTACGAGCAATTAACGTCGTCATTACTTCACCGAGAGTCTCAATACCTAAAGTTAACGGCGTCACATCCAGAAGCAAAACGTCCTGGACATCACCCTTTAGAACACCAGCCTGGATTGCTGCGCCCATAGCTACAACTTCATCCGGATTCACCCCTTTATGTGGCTCTTTTCCAAAGTAGTCTTGTACCCTTTGCTGAACAACAGGCATACGTGTCTGACCACCAACGAGAATAATTTCGTCAACTTCACTTGGCTCTTTTCCTGCATCCGCAAGTGCTTTTTTTACCGGCTCCAAAGTTCCATCCAGATGCACAGAAATAAGTTGCTCTAACTTAGCACGATTAAGAGTCAAATTTAGATGCTTCGGTCCAGTAGAATCAGCAGTTATGAAAGGTAAATTAATCTCACTTTCCTGAGCACTAGAAAGTTCAATTTTTGCTTTCTCAGCCTCTGCTTTAAGTCGCTGCAAAGCTTGCCGATCTTGCTTAAGATCAATGCCTTCAGAATTCTTAAATTCTTGAACCAACCAATCAATAATACTTTGATCGAAATCATCACCTCCTAAATGCGTATTGCCATTAGTACTTAATACCTGAAAAGTACCATCACCTATTTCTAATATAGAAATATCAAAGGTCCCACCACCTAGATCATAGACAGCTATCACTTCATCACCACTTTTTTTGTCTAAACCATAAGCAAGAGCTGCTGCAGTAGGCTCATTAACTATTCTCAAAATATCAAGCCCTGCAATACGACCAGCATCTTTAGTTGCCTGGCGTTGCGCATCATTGAAATAAGCAGGAACCGTGACTACTGCTTCCTTAACTTCATCACCTAAATAGGCTTCTGCATCTGCTTTCAATTTCCCAAGTATCATTGCACTTATCTCAGGAGGTGTATGTTGCTCATCTGCCATATCAACAGCAGCATCACCATTTGAAGATGCTGACATTCTATAAGGAACCAACTCTTGGTCAGCTTTTACTTCAGGGTCAGTAAGCTTACGCCCGATAAAACGCTTCACACTGAAAATAGTGTTTTCAGGATTGGTGATAGCCTGACGTTTCGCAACTTGCCCTACAAGTCGCTCACCGGACTTTGTAACCGCCACAACAGAAGGCGTTGTACGTGCTCCCTGCGAATTCGAGAGCACGACAGGTTCACCTGCCTCCATAACCGCCATTGCACTATTGGTGGTTCCAAGATCAATACCTATTACTCGTACCATTAATAAATCTCCTAAATTTTCTATTTTTCTTTCTGCTCATCGGATGAAGCGTTCATACCTTCACCAACAATTACTTGGGCAGGTCGAACAACACGATCGCCTAGCTTAAAACCTCGCAGTATAACCTCAACGCAAGTATTCTCAGGACCAGATTGACTCGCGAGTGCTTCATGGCACTCAGGATCAAAAGATTCTCCTAAGGCAGGAATTTCCGTTAATCCCATTGATTCCAAAAGACTATTTAACTTACGCTGAATTGCCTCAAACCCTTCAAACCAACCAGTATCCGTATTTTCATTCCTTGTTCCTTCTAAAGCGCGATCGAAATCATCACAAATTGGTAACAGATTAATTACAAGGGCAATTTGTGATGACTGCGCTTGTAAAGTACGTTCCGACTCTGCCCTACGCTTATAATTTTGAAGATCTGCAACAGACCGTTGCCAATTATTTTCAAATCGATCGGCTTTCTCACGAAATTCATCTAGAAGCTCACTAGAGGTATCTTCGGAAAGATTTCCTTCATCTTCCGTAGCAGACAATTTATCCTCAGAATTTATTTCTTCACCTTGAGGCGTAGTATCCATATTGGAAGATGCCCTGCGATCTGTCATCTTATGGTCCATCTCATTATCTTGCGTCACTAGAAACTCCAAAAAACAATCTTGCTTTAGGCATTAAGCATCTCTGTATACGAATCACTTAGTAGATTCGTGAGAATATCACGAACATATCGAACATGCGCCACCGTTTCAGCATAATCCAATCGAGTAGGTCCAATAACCCCAAGCAAACCACTTGTAGCATCACTCGGGCCATAACGAGAAAGGACAAAACTCATACCACCATATGGATCATTCTGAGATTCATCACCTATAATGATCATCACATTGCCATCTTCAAGTGCAACAGAAGGAATTGCTTGTTGCAAACGAGTTGCTTCCATTGCCTCAAGTGCATCTAGGAATTGATCACTCCCTCCATATTCAGGCTGCCTTAACATTTCCCTGACACCTTCCACAACAGGAGGCGTTAATGGAGAAAGGTCTTCCCCACTTAACAGTTCATACACAGTACTAATTACAGTACGCTCAAGATCTGTAACCGAACTTTTATTCTCAGGATTGTGAACATAATTTCTTTCCTTCAACACTGCAGACAATGGCTGTCCTGCACAGCGTTCATTTAGCTTTCTCGCCAAATAAGTTAAATATTCCTGATCAACAATATCAGGCAACTCAAGAACCTTCTGGCGAATGGAAGCATCACCAGTTACTACCACTAGTAAAACTTGCTCTTCAGTAAGTTGAACCAATTGAAGTTGCTTCAAACTAACAGTATCCATATGTGGTGTCGTAGCTATAGCAACATTCTGGAGAGCATGTGCAAGAACACTAGCGGCCAAAGCAGCCAATCGGTTTAAATCAGGCGCACTTTGATGAAATTGGTGCAAAATTGTCAATTGTTCCTGAGAAGATAATCTATTTTCACCCATCAGAGTACCCACGTAGTAGCGGTACCCTGCACTTGAAGGAATACGACCTGCTGAAGTATGAGGATGTGTGATAAGGCCCTCATTCTCCAAAGCAGCCATTTCACTACGTACAGTTGCACTTGAATAATTAAGATCATGCCGATCAACAAGTGCTTTTGAACCAATAGGCTGAGCACTTTCCACATAGTCCTCAACAATAAGTGAAAGAATACTCGCAGCACGTTTAGTAGGAGCCATATTTCTTACCATGATTATTTTAGCACTCTCGGGGCTAGAGTGCTAAATATTGCTTAAATAATGCATTTTACCTTTCGAGATAACCTTAATTCCGCCTATACTACGATATGAGCAATGGAGTAATAGGAGTATTAGGAGGAACCTTTAACCCGCCCCATCTAGGTCATATAGCGCTGGCCATAAAGGCGATTAAGGAACATGAATTGACGGAAGTTAGGATGGTACCTGCCGGTGATCCATATCACAAATCTGATAAACACCTTACACCAGCAAAACATCGTTTAGAAATGACAAGGCTAGCCATCAAAGACCACAAATCCATAACGGTGGATGATCGTGAAATAATCCGTGCTGGACCAAGCTATACAGTAGATACATTAAAATCACTACATAACAGTGGCCTAACAAATCTTGCTTTACTCATAGGCAGCGACCTTCTTCCAAACTTCTCACAATGGCACGAATCTCAAATAATCGAAAGCTTAGCAGGTATCATTGTTGCTACACGAAATAGCCAAACCGAACAAGAAATATTTGCTTTAGCAAAAAAAGCTGGGCTTCAAATAAAGCCCAGGATACTAAATCTACAAGACGTTAATTTCAGCTCAACTCAAATAAGAAAAGACTTACAATCACACTCAACTATTACGGGATTATCAACACAGGTTTTAGCGTATATACGAAAGAAAAATTTGTACTCTAACTCAATTTAACTTCTTCAAGCTGGAAAATTTATGAACGTCGCCTACCAAAAACACGCCGTTCCCACTCGTGGGTAATCGGACCATGGTGCTTGATAAGAACCCCTGCTGCAACAAACGCAATTCCAAGCATCACAATGCTTACAAGTTGAGGAACAGGTAGACCACTAACAGTTTGCTCATCAAAACGCATTTCTGAAAGCCCAAGTCTCATAGCTGCATATAAAATCACATAGAGACAAAATGTCCATCCCGGAATCCTTATCCGTGGACGAGCTATGAAAAGAAGCACACCTAGAATTAAAAAATCTCCAAGCATTTCATATCCACCTGCAGTTGGATGAACGGCAAGACCAAACTCTCCTAGAGTTTCTGGATGAATATATCGAAAAGCCCAAGGAAGGGTACTTTCTGTTGCGAGATGCTCCCCATTAATAAGATCACCTATACGTCCAACTGCTTGACCTAAGATCATTCCAGGTGCGGCAGCATCCAAACCAATCCCAATTGGCCATTTGCGAATAAGAGCATATAAAAATCCCCCTAAAACACCACCTATCAATCCACCGTAAAGGGTGATACCTCCCTCAGTAACACCAGTAATGATCGAAGCTGGATCACTACTAAAAAAACTCCAATGCTCGAAAACAAAAAAGAGTCGTGCGCCTATCAATGCACAAACCACAGCTACCAACGCTATTTCTTGACCTATCTCAGTAGGAACACCATCCCTACTAATCAGTGCAACACCAAGAGCAACACCAGCAAGAATACCAAGCGCCGTAAATAGACCATGCCAAGAAAGCGCAAAAGTACCTATTTCAAAGATATTTGGATTGATATTTATATCTATAATCAAGAAAAAAAAGTGGTCAATAAAATACATCATCTCAATTCTAATAGCAGAATAGCAAACAAGCGAAGCAAGTCAGATGTATCCTAGGAGTATGAATCTACTTGAAGGCAAAACTGCGCTCATTTGTGGCGTAGCAAACGATCGTTCAATCGCATGGGGTATTACCCGTGCTTTCCATGAGGCTGGAGCTACAATCGCCCTCTCATATGCAGGGGAAAAATTAGAAAGACGTGTACGTCCACTTGCAGAGCAGGTGGATTGTGACTTTGTAGAAAATTGTGATGTTGGTAATGACCAAGATATTTCACAGCTATTTGCTAAGGTAAAGCAACGATTTGGCACAATTGATGTCTTGGTCCATGCCATAGCTTTCGCTAATCGCGACGATCTTGCAGGACAATTTGTTGATACAAGTCGAGATGGGTTTTTATTGGCACAAAATATATCAGTCTATTCCCTAATCGCTCTTTCCCGTGAAGCTAAAGAATTGATGCCCGATGGAGGAAGCATTCTCACATTAAGTTACTATGGAGCAGAAAAAGCTGTCCCAAAATATAACGTGATGGGCGTCGCAAAAGCAGGTTTAGAATCATCAGTTCGTTACCTTGCATCCGATCTAGGTCCACAAGGAATACGTGTGAACGCGATAAGTGCAGGACCAATTAAAACATTATCGGCAAGCGGTATTAAGGATTTTCGTAGCATGCTTAATACGTTTCCTTCCTTAGCACCACTACGTCGAAATGTAACTCTGGAAGATATTGGTGGCGCAGCAACATTCCTAGCTAGCAACTCATCGGCGGGTATCACTGGAGAAATAATGTATGTAGATGCTGGTTACAACACAGTTGGCTTATCACTTCTAGAGAAGAATGAAGGCTAATAAAAAAGTATGAAAGCAATTGTCATTAGCAAGCCAGGGGGGCTAGATTCACTTATTGAGAAAAGTGTCCCCGATCCTATATCCGGACCCGACGATCTGATAGTTGCAGTACAAGCAGCAGGGCTTAATCGTGCAGATATTATCCAGAGGATGGGCAATTATCCTCAGCCTGGAATAAAAACAGATTTTGAAATACCTGGACTTGAATATGCAGGAGAAGTGGTACAGATTGGTAATCGGGTGGAGGACTTCAAAATTGGCGACCACGTTATGGGTCTCTTATCAGGTGGAGGCTATGCTGAATTCGTTTCCACACCTGCAAGGCTTGCGATACATCGCCCCCAAGAGCTGTCTTGGCATAAAGCTGGCGGCACGCCGGAAGTCTATATCACTGCACATGATGCATTATCACAATGTCAATTAGTTGCAGGAGAAACTGTTTTAGTACATGCGTGTGGATCGGGTGTAGGAGTCGCGGCAATTCAAATTGCAAAAACAATGGGTGCTTCCTTAGTTATCGGAACATCAAATAGTGATGAAAAACTTAAGCAAGCACAAGCACTTGGTCTAGATGAGGGGATTAACCCTACACAAGAAAACTTTGCTGAAAAAATAATGGATGTCACCAATGGATACGGAGTAGATGTCATTCTAGATGTCATAGGTGCTAACTATTGGGAACAAAACTTTCAATCACTAGCTATTAACGGAAGGATTATCCTTGTCGGCTTAATGGGTGGTGCAGTCGTGCCAAAAGCTAACATAGGTGGATTATTACAAAAACGAGCTCGTATAATTGGTACTACCCTAAGGGCACGACCACTAGAACAGAAGATACTTGCAACACGAGCATTTGAAAAAAGCGTGCTACCCCATATAAAAAACAAAAGTATAGATATTGTTGTTGATAAAACATTTCCTCTTAGGGAAGCAGCAAAGGCACAACAATATATGGAAGAGAATGGAAATTTCGGGAAAATAGTCCTAGAAATCAATGCGTAATTTAAATAGAATTTTCTTTTTGCACAGAAATATTTGCAAACATTCCATCAATTTCAATTTCACTGTCATAAACTAGGGGATCTTCTGGTCCGACTGCATTAATCAACTCAACACTTAGCGTTTCAGCTTTAATATAATCTGCATGCTTAATTATAGCTTCCGTCAAAGCTTCATCTCCTATATACCAAGTTTTCACTCTATCGCTCAGATCAAAATCAGCAGTTCTACGAAGATCTTGTACTCGCCGAACAATTTCGCGGGCAAGGCCTTCAAGAAATAAATCCTTTGTTATATCAGCGTTGACCACAACCGTATATTCCCCCTCAGAGGCAGCTACATACCCCTCACGTGCACGATGTTCGATCAATAAATCAGCTGAACTCAGATCGTGGCCCAAAATAGTAATCTCACCACCACCTTCAATACCTTTCACAATTAATTCGGGATCATATTCTGATAAGGCAGCTCGTACAGACTTAAGATCCTTACCAAGGCGTGGTCCAAGAACAGGCAAATTTGGCTTAATTTCATAAGTGAGTATCTCTGAAACATCAGTCATAATTTGAATAGATTTTGCATTAAGCTCCTCGAGAATAAGTTCCGTATTACGTTTTAAGGCATCACCTTCTGCACTAGAACGAACAACAACAGCAACTTCCCCCACAGGTTGTCGAATTTTTAGAGATGATTGAGCACGGGCAGCACGACCTAACGAGGCAATACGCCTTACAAGAACAATTTCATCACTTAGAACGTGATCTATCGCTCCACTATCCACATCTGGCCAATCTGCCAGATGAACACTTTCCGGATCATCTTCAGGAACAAGGTTTCTCCAAATTTCCTCACTCATGAAGGGAACGAATGGAGCACACAGACGCACTAATGTTGTTAATGCTGTATACAAAGTGTAATACGCACTCTGCTTAGTTCCATCATCAAATTCCGCCCCTCTCCAAAAACGACGCCTAGACCGTCTTACATACCAATTGCTTAGTCCATCAACAAAAGCATCGATCTCTCGTGACGCCGTAGTAGCATCGTAATTATCGAGTGCTGAAGTAACATTTGAAACTAATAAATTAAGCTCACTTAACAACCATCTATCTAGATCAGGTGCTGGAATTTCAGGTTTTTTACGAGGATTCAGACCCTCGGTAGCATCAATGTTCGCGTAAGATACAAAAAACGAGTAAGTGTTCCAAAGAGTCAGTTGGAAACGTCGTAAACCTTCAGCGACAAGTCCAGAACTAAATCGACGTGACGCACCTACAGGAGCAACATTAAACATATACCAGCGGATTGCATCAGCTCCATGTGCATTAATAACATCCCAAGGTGCGACAGTATTACCTTTGCTTTTGGACATTTTAAAACCATCTTCATCCAAAATATGTCCGTGTGAAATAACATTTCGATAAGCATTTCCTACAGGAATAGCGTCAGCAGCATGTAGCAAAGTGGCCTCAGCATGGAGGGTATAGAACCAGCCACGTGTTTGATCAATTCCCTCACAAATATAATCAGCTGGAAAATGTTTTTGAAATTCTTCCTGATTTTCAAAGGGATAATGCCACTGCGCATACGGCATAGCCCCGCTATCAAACCAAGCATCAGCAACCTCGGGAACACGCTTCATTAACATTCCACAATCAGGACAGTTCAGAGTAATAGCATCGATAAAAGGACGATGTAAATCAGTCAGTTTTTCAGCCTCTTCTGGTACTGTCGCCATCTCTACAAGTTGGGCGATGGAACCGATGCACACCATAGATGCACAATTACTATTTTCACATGACCAAAACGGTAACGGGGTTCCCCAGTATCGTTCACGGCTAAAAGCCCAATCAACATTGTTCTCAAGCCATTTGCCAAATCTCCCTTGCTTAATATGTTCGGGATGCCAATTAATACGTTCATTACCAGACAGTAGATTTTCACGTACTTTTGTTGTCGCTATGTACCATGATGGCTTTGCATAATAGAGCAATGGCGCATCACAACGCCAACAAAATGGATACGTATGCTTTATAACTTCGTGTTTAAAAAGCAGATTCCTTTCCTTAAGATCAATGATAACTTTGGCATCCGCATCTTTAACAAATTCCCCTGCACCCGGAAGATTTTGGGAAACAATACCAGCTCTATCAACTGGTTGAATAAAAAGAAGATTATGAACCCGACCAAGTTCAAAGTCTTCGCCGCCAAAGGCTGGCGCAATATGTACAACTCCAACTCCATCAGACAAAGAAATGAAATCTGCCGAAACCACTTGCCGGACAGTATCCAACGATTCATTAACATTTATTTGCTGTAAAAGTCCGGATTCATTAAATCGAAAAATATCAACATCTAATTTCTCTGGTTGATATAAAGGCTCATAAGTCAGACCTACCAAAAATTTTCCAAGAATAGTCCTGATTGGTAACGACCCTTCACCCAAAATAGTCTCGCCTAAATCTTCGGCCATTATCAAATATTCGCCATCATGCTTATATATACCGTAATTAGCATCATCCTTTACTGCTAATGCCGTATTACCTGCCAAAGTCCATGGTGTTGTAGTCCAAGCCAAAAGAAAAAGTTTGGAAAAGTCTATATCTTCAAGGCCTTGGAAATTCCCCTTAACTAACTTGAACTTTACATAGATGCTTGGATCAGAAATATCATCTTTATAGCCGAGCGAAACTTCATGATCACTCAAGCTAGTCTCACATCTTGGGCAATGCGGCGTCGTCCTATAGTCTTGGTAGATCAAGCCTGCATCCCAAAGTTGACTAAAAATCCACCAGCCAGTCTCTATATAATTATTTTGATAAGTAACATATGGGCTTTCCATATCTGCCCAGAAAGCAATCCTTTCACTAAGACTCTCCCAATCAAGCACATATTTACTAACGCTATCCCTACAATGTTGATTAAATTTAGCGATTCCATAATCCTCAATTTCAGGCTTTGACCGAAGTCCTAATTCTTTTTCTACCTCTAACTCAACAGGTAAGCCATGTGTATCCCAACCAGCCTTACGGGAAACCCGATAGCCTTGCATCGTCCGGTATCGATTAATTAAATCCTTTAGTACGCGAGGTAATACATGGTGGATTCCTGGACGAGCATTAGCGGTTGGAGGTCCTTCATAAAACACAAATAAATTATCTTCTGGGCGTTCATCAACACTTCTTCGAAAAATTTCGCGCTCTTCCCAAAATTTTAGAATATCCATCTCTAATTCAGGAAAAGAAACTTTTGAATTAACAGGTTTAAACAAAGCTAGTCACCGTTCAAGCAAAAAACTGCAATGATCTCAGGGACGGGTAATTCCTTTAGCCCGCGGTACCACCCTGGTTCCTGCACAAGGCAAACACTCAGAGGTTAGTGGTATTAAAAAACACCACACCATGCTTTTTAACGGAGGCTTCCGTCCAAGCCTACTAACCACAGTAACTGCAGCATTCGGTTGGAAGCTCAAGAGGGATTTTCAGATTGACCTTCTTACCCACTTCCACCATACAGGGATCGCTCAAAGTTCAGTCAAAACTACTATTCTCTGTCTTCACTATTCTATTTAGTGAACCAGTGCATCGCCAAAAGGTCAATCTTTACGTTTGAAAACAAAGTAGGTTGTATCAAATTATAGCAATTCTAATGAAAATACCGAAGCAGAAAGCATAGAACCCATAACCATAATTATAAGAGTCAACAAAAGACCAGTTATACTGACCGCCATAGAAACACGGCGTAAACGAAGAACTCGAGAATTGGCAGAGGCATCACCATTAGCCAATTCTTCAAAAGCTTCGACTTGAGCAGGGCCGACCACAAACATATGCAGGCCCACTATAAGCAGCATAACTATGAAAATAGCCATTTTAACTATGAAAATTAAGCCGAATCGATAATCAATAAAACTAGCATCTAGGGCAGCTCCCTCACCATGCCAATCACGCCATGTAGCAATTAAGTACGAACCGGCAATCACAATAAGTACAATTCCCACACTACCTAGATACCCGAATCTCGTTGTGATTTTTCGCATCGCACGAGCACGTGTCGGGAGATCTTCAATTAACCTTGAAGCCGGTATCCAAGCAAAAGCTAGAAAAAATTGTGGCCCTACAAATAAGGCTATACCCAGGATATGTATCCAAAGAGCACCAATATGTAAAAAAGTATCCATAGCTCACAAACCTACCGAATAAAGCAATTTAATGATGAATTAAGCACTGACCTGTGATTAGTATACCTAATAGACTCCAATATACTTACCTATTACTTAGATTGAGATAACAGCTATGAACACTACACAGATTAACGCTTCAATACACTAAAATTAGAAACCACTTTAGTACATACATGACCCAAACCTTTTAAAGTTTTTTCTCGGATCACACCCTCACCCACCAATTCAGCGTTATCAGAATTCGTCTTAAGCCAACATTCAATCTCGTAAACATGCCCAACTAATAAGGGTCTTTTAAATTCAAAATTAGCGCTTTTTGTTAAACCAAGTCCATGACTGTTCGTTACCACAGTCCAAGCCAAACCATCATCAAGTAAAGACATTGCTATGCCCCCATGAGCAATACCTGGAGCACCTGTATGTACACTACCTGGCTCAAACGTTGCAGTTACATGACCATTTAATTGATTCAAAAAATAAGAAACCTGTAAGCCTCCACTATTTTGAGGATTACAGACATAACAAAGGGTATTTTCAAGACCCCATTCTTCAGCAATTAACGGTATTTGAGTGCGCGGCACCTACGTAGTTTAACAAGCATCTGTAAGGTCAGGAGTTCTATACTCTTTACATGGATAAAGATACTGAACGCGAAATATTAAATCGGAAATCGAGTGCCGATCGCGTTTTAGAAAAAACCGCAATCGAAATGGAATCACTCCTAAAAGAAGCGTGCCTTGCATTACGACCATTCCCATCATTTCCAAATGCATTCTTTACCAATGCTATCGAATGTGATCCAAATGGCTTGATTGGAAATGATGAGAATGGATGTGTTGTAGTGACTGAAAATGGGGAACTACATGAATTAGACTTTGGGGTAGATCACGACGCAATCGAAATGCTTGGTTCGTGGGATCCAGTCTCAGCACGCAAAGAAACTCTACGACCTCTTGAACTCCATCCACGAGATTACCTATTATTCGCCTACAGTGGACTGGTTGCGGTCACTGAAGCACTACTCGAAAAAAATAGCCCCCCCATAACAAGCCCCGAACAAGAAAATCTTTCTGGAGATTACTCGACTTCGCAACCCGGAATTCAATCAGCAAACTCTTTAGTCGAAGAGGGGAATGTTTACTTCACCGTTAGCCAATATAACTTAGCCATAGATCGCTACACATCGGCACTCGAACAAGAACCGAAACAGATCAGTGCTTTGTACAATCGAGGAAGAGCAAACAGCCATATAGGTGCTCTGCAAGACGCATTACGGGATTATCATCAGGTATTAAATTTAGTACCTGATGATTTAGACACTCTCAATAATCGAGGACTCTTATATCTAGAAGATGGAAAACTTGATGCAGCTTTAGAAGACTTTGAAAAAGCCCTTGCTTTAAATACAACTGACACAACCTTACTTGTGAATAAAGGCTTAGTTTTACTCGCAAAAGAAGAGCCCCTACAAAGCCTTAACAGTTTCAAAGCTGCAGTAGCGCAAGATCCTGGAGATCCTGCAGCACACTATGCAATCGCAAAGGCATTTATGGCACTGGGAAACCGTACTGAGACACTTCAAGCACTTCAAACAGCATTCCGCCTCGATGACAGTTATATTGAAGCAGCATTTAATGACTCTGCAATTTCCCAACTATCCAAGGAACCTGATTTCCTTGAAATTATAAAAGAATTAGGACTAAATTTTCCTAAAACTGGAGATGCCAAATGAATTGGTATGTACTGATCTATAACTATGTAGCTAATGTGGAAGAACTTCGAGCCCCTTTTAGAGAGAATCATCTGAAGCTTGTGAATAGCTACGTTAAAAAAGGCGAGATTACCCTAGCCGGTGCCTGGAAAAACCCCTTAGATGGAGCAGCTTTTATATTTAAGTGTGATGATCAAAAAACCGCAAAATCATTTGTTGAGAAAGATCCATATGTACTCAATGGAATTGTAACGAATTGGCAAATCAAAGAATGGACAGTCGTCGCAGGGACAATGATTGAAGGTTAAAACATCATCGACTAGCACTTATAAGTGCCCAGTCATTCTCCACATATCTTTCAAACTTTTCAAAACCTACACTAAAAGCGGCTGCTTCTATTTGTTGAGCATCCTTCTCCAAAAAACCACTCAGTAACAAACGTGCATCAGATTTTGGAGCTACCGAAGCAAACAATGGAACAAGTTTCCCAACTGTATTTGCACTGATATTAGCAATAGCTAAATCATATCTACGATTTGTGGATTTAAAATTCCCTTCATGCACAGATACTTCCTGAGAAACTGCATTTTTTACACAGTTTGCACGAGCAATATTGACAGCAGTTAGATCTATATCCCAAGCATCTACGGAAGAAGCCCCTAAATGCACTGCAGCAATAGATAAAATCCCAGAACCAGTCCCAACATCGAGCACATGCTGACCTGAAATAACGTATCGAGAAAGAGCATCCAAGCATAACCTTGTGGTTTCATGATGCCCGGTTCCAAATGCTTGCCCCGGATCAATACGTATAACGATTTTATTTTGCTCATTTTCAAAATTCACCCAGGAAGGAACAATGGCAATGCGACCAATTAAAATAGGACCAAAAAATTCACGCCATGAAACTTTCCAGTCCTCTTCTTGAATAGGCCGCACACTAATCTCTATTGGTAAATTGCCTAACTTCTCTCTTAAGTTTTCGATGAGAACCGCACTACGTTCTGCAGCTGGTAGCCATACACGAAGCGATTGTGGACTAGCCATATCTAACTGATACCCCATACTACTGTCATCTCTTATGACCACCGGTTCTACAGAAACACCTTGGGGTGCGATATCAGATAAATGTGCAATAACAATTTCGCTTAACTCAACGGAGGCAACAACCGTAAGCTCAATCCATCGGTTTTCCATATTTAGTTATGCATCACCGGAGACAGCATCACGTAATCGATCAAAAAAACTTTTTCGCCTCTCGGGCAATGAAGGGGTACCTAAAGTCTTTGAAAGTTCTTCCACCAAAGATCTTTGCTCATCATTTAACTTGTCAGGGATAACTACACTAACTCGTATAATCATATCTCCTCTCCCTCCACGATTTAAATGATGAGTGCCCTTACCTCGTAAAACAATTTCATCGCCTTGCTGAATCCCATTTGGAATATCAACTTCCACATCACCATCTAATGTAGGGATGACTACTTCTGCACCCAAAGCAGCTTGCGCTATATTTAAAGGAAAATCCAAAAGAACATTATCTTCTTGACGATAAAAACGCTCGTGCCTGGCAACCTCAACTAGGACATAAAGGCCGCCAGCCGGACCACCCCGAAATCCAACATCTCCTTCACCACTTAACCTGATTTGCAAGTCATCTGTAATACCTGCGGGTACCGTAACGCCAACACGTCTGTTTTTATTAACACGCCCTGCTCCTCTACAAGTAACGCAGGGAGATGTAACAATTCTTCCTTCTCCCTGGCATCGTGGACACACGCTCACATTAACAAACTGCCCAAATACGCTTTTTTGGGTACGCCTAACCTCCCCTAAGCCATTACATTCCGAACAACTTGATGGTTTGCTACCAGGAGCTGATCCATTACCTTGGCAATCATCACAACTTTCTTGACGTTGGTACTCAATTTCCTTTTCTACACCAAATGCAGCTTCCTCAAAAGTAAGTTTCAATCGAGCCCTAAGGTCTGCGCCCTGTTCTGGCCCCCGACTCCTCTGACCTTGCCGCCCACCACCTCCGAAAAACTGCTCAAAAATATCTCCAAGCCCATCAAAGGATGAAGAT
>CAWVTC010000020.1:0-16992 GCA_963933025.1 uncultured Dehalococcoidia bacterium
TAGGCTTGTTATACATTCGTGGATTGGCTTGGAGTCAGAAAGTTTTTTCTACATTAAGCCTCCCTCGTTGGTTTAAGCCAGCCTTAGGCGGAATTCTTGCTGGATTAGTAGGAGCAGCAATTCCAGAGGCTATTGGGGTTGGATATGGAACGATCCAAAACGCACTCTTAGTTGATGGCGTTTTAAGGTTTTCTCTTTGGTTATTAGTGCTACTTCCCTTAGCACGTATATTTACTACTGCTTTAACAGTTGGATCTGGTGCTGCTGGTGGTATTTTTGCTTCAGGTATGGTTTCAGGAGGTCTGTTGGGAGCTTTGGCGTGGAGGCTTTTTAATGGCTTACCCGGGTTTCCTGCAGAACCTGGCCCCCTTGTAATTATCGGTATGATTTCGCTTTTTGGAAGTGTTGCCCACGCACCGCTTGCAATGCTGCTTATGGTTGGCGAAATGACAGGTAATCTTTCCTTACTAGCACCTGCAATGGTTGCGGTTTCGCTAGCTACGTTGCTTGTTGGAAATGCTACAGTCTACCCGGCTCAGGAGATGAATAGAGAAGAGTCTACTGCCCATCGCCATCGGTTTGCGGTTCCTCTGTTAGGTGCACTTTTTGCGGAAGGAGCCGTTTATAAAGTACCTGTTATCAAAATTAATGAACGGTTGAGTAGCGTAAAAAAGATATTCGATCTCTCTGAGAAAAAATATGGGATTGTTGTGAATAGTGCTGGCGATATTGTTGGAGAGATATCCCTTAAGGAAATGGGTTTAGCGCAGGGGGATGATGGAACAATTGACAACTACGTAGTTCCAATCTCTGTAACTGTTCGCGCAGAGACTCCGCTAGACAAAGTTTTTGAATTGTTGACTGTGCATGAGCAAAAATGGATACCTGTTCTTACAGAGAACGGAGAAAAGATACTTGGGGCAATTGATGGAGCTTCCGTAGTAAAATTTTATAGGGAGGCTGCAGCCCAACACGTGAGGCCTTTTGCCCCGATCACTGATACAGAGAATACATTTGAGGCAGAAATAGGGTTTCTTTCAATTCTTGAAGGGAAACGACTGTCAGAATCAAACTTACCAGAAGGCGTTCGAATTCTTACCGTGGAGAGAAATGGACATGTCTTTGTGGCATCCGGAGAAACGATTCTTCGTGCTGGCGATAGGTTAACTATTTCTGGTCCACGCTCACAAAGCGGTTTAGTTATAGATTTACTTTCTGGGAAATGAGCTAGTTTTGCAGAGCATTAAATTAATTTAAAATAGAGGTTAGGAAAATGGAAATATTCACTGATGGCGATCTTACTATTTGTAAAGCGGGCCCGGCTGGTTTTGGGAATAACATTTATTTAGTGGTGGATAATGTTAGAAAGGTTTCAGCATTTATAGATGCTCCTGATGAAGTCGAGCAGAGTTATGCTGTAGTGGAAGAAATTGGAATTAAGCCAAGTTATATTTTGCTTACTCACTCTCATCCAGATCATGTTGCATCGGTGGTCGCACTTAAAGATAAGTATGGTTGCCAATTAATTGCAGATCCTAAGGAACCTTGGATTCCTGAAGGAACACTCGATAGAGAAGTAAATGGTGGCGATACGGTAGAAATTGGGAATTTGAAATTTATGGTTTTGAGCATTCCTGGACACACACCGGCTAGCACCGCTTTTGTTTGTGGAAATCATGCATTTGTGGGAGACACTCTTTTTCCTGGTGGTCCAGGAAATTCACGTTCGAATGCAGATTTAAAGCGAGAAATAAAGTCCATAAAGACTCAACTTTATACATTGCCAGTAGACACAATTGTTTGGCCGGGACACGGCGAAAACACAACAATAGGTGTAAGTATCGAAGAATACGCTATCTTTGAAAGCCAGCAACACGCAGAAGATTTGCATGGCGATGTATCATGGTTGGCACGTAGCTAGATTTTTATAGACTGAAAACTTACGAAGTGGATTTTAATTGAATATATGGAAAATCAAGAAAAAATAAATAAGCAAGACATTAAAGCTGCTATCGGGAAGATACTTTTAGCTATTGGCGAGGATGTCGATCGCGATGGTTTGATAGATACACCAAAGCGAATTTCTGAAATGTATGCAGAAATATTTGAAGGATTAAACATTGATCCCGCGAGCTACCTAAATGTGGATTTTGAGGTTGCCCACGATGAAATGGTAATTTTGAGAGACATCCCTTTTTATAGTATGTGTGAACACCACTTCCTTCCATTTCATGGAGAAGCCCATGTTGGATACATACCTGATGGGAGGGTGGTAGGAATAAGTAAACTTGCACGTGTTGTTGAAGGCTTTGCCAGAAGACCTCAATTGCAAGAACGACTTACCAGTCAAGTAGCTGAGACTATTATGGATTCAGTAAAACCAGATGGAGTTGCTGTGGTTATTGAAGCTGAACATTTATGTATGACTATGAGAGGTGTTCGTAAACCAGGTAGCCGCATGGTTACTAGCGCAATGCGTGGGCAATTTAAAAAATCAAATGTTACAAGATCGGAGTTTTTGGCTTTGGTACAAAGTAACCGCCTGTAGGGGTTGGTTTTAAAAGAAACGCACATGCGAATTGCTCAAATTTCTTATCATACAAATCCATTAGATCCTCCAGGACATCAACATTCGGGGGGACTGAATGTTTATATTGAAGAACTTTCTCGGCAACTCTCTGTGTTGGGACACCAAGTAGATATAATTACAAGAAGAACAGGTGAGGGCCCGATCGTTACGGTTATTGCTGAAAACCTTCGTCTTATACAGGTTGAAGCTGGCCCTGCAGAACCACTGGAGAAAGAGTTGGCAATTCCATATATACCAGTTTTTGCTGAAGAATTGGTTCGTTTTGCAAAGGCTGATAGTCAATCAAATGATTCCTCGTACGATGTTGTACATAGTCATTATTGGCAAGGGGCACAAGCAGGAATGGTGCTTGCAAAAGCGTTGAAGGTTTCTCATGTAGTAATGTTTCATACTTTAGGCGAAGCAAAAAATCGTGCTCGAATGAGTGAAGAAGAACCAGAAAAGCGTATAGAAATGGAGCGCCTACAGGCAAATAAAGCAGATGTAATTGTTGTAGCTTCTGCTCATGAAAAAGTTCTACTTCAGCGGTTCTATGGAGTAGATGCAAGAAAAGTTAGTGTGATTCCGTGTGGTGTTGACCTTGAGCACTTTGCTCCCTTAGATAAACAAGATTGTCGTCGGCAGCTTGGACTTGATCCTGATAAGTCAGTATTTCTTTGGGTTGGGCGCCTTGAGGAACTCAAAGGTGTTGATATTTTGATTGGTGCAGCCGCAGAAATTGAGGAAAAGGACTTCAGTATTTTGATTGTTGGAGGTGGAGCTGATGCGGATCGTTTAAGGCCGGAATTGATAGCAGAAGCTAAAGCTTTGGGATTGGAAGATGTTGTATTTTTTGAGGATGCTGTACCCAGGGAGAGGTTACCAATTTATTATGGTGCTGCCGATGCCGTGGTAGTTCCTTCGTATTATGAAAGCTTTGGTCTGGTTGCCGTTGAAGCTATGGCTTCAGGCCGACCAGTCATTGCCTCGCGAGTAGGTGGTCTAGTTTCTATCGTTACAGATGGGGTTGATGGGTATCTTATTCCTTGGAGATGCCCGGAGCCATTTGCTGAAAAGATTGAAGTGTTGATGAGAAATTCTGAACTGCGGCAGAATTTTGGTAAAGCAGCGCGTCGCTCTGTGGAAAGTTTTTCGTGGGAACATATAGGTAAGCGAGTTGAAGAACTTTATATTAAAAGTTATCGAAATTAAGAAGAGGTAAACATGGGTCTGTTAGAAAAAATGAACATATTTCAAAAAGGCTCTAAGTCTTTAGAGTCAGGAAGTTTGATTGAGGGTGGAGGCCCTGGTAGGGCTATGGTAATTATGGCTCACCCAGATGATGCCGAATTTGTTTGTGGGGGTACTGTTGCTCGGTGGTGCGCTGAAGGGTGGGAAGTTATTTATGTTTTGATTACAAGTGGTGACAAAGGAACCCATGATCGAGAGATGTACTCTGAAAAACTGGCGGCTATTCGTGAAGACGAACAACGAGCAGCTTGTCGTGTGCTTGGGGTTAAAGAATGTATTTTCCTTGGTTACCCGGATGGACATACGATGGAATCCTCAGAAGTTAGGGGCCAAATAGTTCGCCTTTTACGTATTCATAAACCAGATGTTGTCATTACTTGGGATGCTTTTAGAAAGGGTTTCAATCACAGAGATCATCGTAATTGTGGTGTTCTTGTGGCAGATGCTATCTACCCACTGGTTAGAGATAGGCTTTTTTATCCTGAGCATGAAACAGATGGGTTGGAGCCGCATGAAGTGAACGAGATCCTTCTGGCTGGTACAGATGAGCCTGACTATGTTGTAGATACGAGCGCATATACAGAGAAACATCTTGATGCAATTATGTGTCATGAAAGCCAGATTGGTGGTCGAACGCGTGAACAATTTAGAGAAATGCGCAAGCAGATGGGTAGAAATTTAGGCAGAGTTCCTGGTGAAGAACGTTTTCGACGCTGGAGTATAGGTCGACCACGAACACGGTGATGTTAGTCAGTTATCCGGGTTTGCAGGAACCTTGCGTTACTCTCGCCTAGTTAGAACGTATAGGTCATTACTTTCTATCTCATCTATCCGTGCCAGCATTTCATCTTGATCGTCGGTGTGCATAAGAAAACGTCCTGTTAAAGCATCGGAGTTTCCCGATGCCATCAGCATCACGTCTTGCACCGGAATTTCCATCGGGGTGTGAGCATTGTTTTCAAACATCTTTCGAAAGATACCACTTACAGACGGGTGCACTTCTGATGAGACTGCTAAGTGACGAGACATCTCTGTTTCGGGACCCCCTGGATGGTATGCGAAAACGCTGATGCCATGATCTTTGACTTGACCCGCTAAATTTTGTGTGTAGTAAATGATGGCTGCTTTAGATACGGTGTAGGGCGTGAAGTAGGGGTATGTTTTTAGAGTTACAGCGCTGGTTATGTTGATAATCCGGCCACTTTTTTGAGAAACCATATTTGGCAGTACCGCTCTGGTCATAAGATACGTCCCGAGCATGTTGATCTCCATCGTTTGCCACCACTCGTTGGGATCTGCCTCCCACTCATTAGTTACGGGGCCGGTTATACCTGCGTTGTTAATTAGGATATCCACATCTCCCAGCTCATTCTCAGTGAACTTAGCTACCTGCTCCACTGCCAGCGGGTCTGATACATCACTAGGAATAGCAATTGCCTGTCCCCCGGAGGCTTGGATAAGGTCGACGGTTTGTTCAAGTTCGTGTTTTGTACGTGCCGTAACTACCACCGTTGCCCCAGCCTTTGCAAGAGCTTGGGCAAAAGCCTGGCCGGTTCCCCGTCCGCCTCCAGTTACTATCGCTACTTGTCCCTTCAGGTCGAAAATTCTGTCTTGAGTATCATGTAAAGACATATTGCTCCATCAAACGGTAATTGCCGCGTATGATTATGCCCCATTACTGTTCCTGACGCTGTATTTACTTGTTTATGAAGATCTATTAACAAGCTATAGTAGGTAAATGAGTTCAATTAATATCCTTCCCTATGAGTATGTTCCGCTAAAAGGCTACTTTGCTTCATGGACTACAGGCGGCTATGTCTTTTATGACTCGAGGCTTGATTATTTAAGAAAACGTGTGATCCAGCCTGACAAGCCGCAATTACAAACAACGGGTAGATTTCAACGGACGTCTGTAAATTATAAAGATGACGAAAATAGCCAAAAAGGGATGGAAAAGAAGTCTGATTTTTACCAACTGGATATGCACCGCTGGGTTGGGAGAAAAGTTGCTGAGCATAGTGCATTCAAAGTCGGCGATGTACCACTTGCAGAGATAGCAAAAGCTGCAAAGGCATTTGATCAAGTTATTCGAGACTTCACTGAAAAGAATGGTGATTTCTTTGCAGCAAATGTTCACAGTGATGTGTTTGTAGAGAAACGTTTAATTGATTGGTATGAAGAGTGGGAGAATATTGGAACCGCTGCAATTGATGCACAAAGGGAAGAGGGTAAGAAAAGGTTAAAAGAACCACTCCCAGGGAAAAAATCTATCATTGATGAGAACCTTTTTCTCTATACAGGGATAGGAAGAGGTCCTAATCGTTCTACCTCAATACGTCCCATTAATTTAGTTGGTTGGTGTTGGGCTTTGATAACTCGTGATGTTCTTGATGGAATTACCTATAAGCCTTGTGTTAATTACAGAAGTGCACAGAATTTAAATGGATGTGAGCATGAAGTCCCTTCTGTAGATATTGATGGTTCAATGGATATGAGGTTTTGCAGCAAAGAATGCGAAATTGCTACTAGATAGAAATACTCAAACTGCTTGTTTCTAACCTGATTAATCGTTCTTTGGAATCTGTTGTTTTTCCTAATTGATATGCTGTGATACCAAGTCTTTCGCCGATTTCTTTCGTCTGTGTGATTTGTTTTTCCGGTACGACTGCACAAAAACCAACCCCCATGTTAAAGGTTGTGTACATTTCTTTAGGGGTAATATTCCCGAGCTTGGAAATTAATTCAAAAACCGGGTTAGGTGTAGGTAGGCCGTCAATGTGGTATCCAATATTTTCACCAAGACGGGTCAGGTTTCCAAAGCCCCCTCCCGTAAGGTGAAACAATGCATGTGGTGTGCATTCTTCCAACAAGGCCATAGCTAAATCAACGTACATTTGTGTTGGCTGTAACAGTTCTTCTCCCAAGGTTCGGCCAAATTCGGAAATTTTTTCGTTGAGGGACCACCCAGCTTCCTTAAAAACCCTCCGTGCTAATGTGAATCCATTACTGTGAATCCCTGAAGATGCGAAACCAATAAGCGCGTCATTTGGCGTTATCTCCATGCCAGAAAGTATTCGGTTTTTTGGCACTAAACCGACACATGACCCAACAAGGTCAAAAGCAGTGCCTTTGGCTGGCCCACGAAGCATTTCTGGGATGATTGCAGTTTCTCCACCGGGAATTGAAATTGAGGCTTGTTTAGCTCCCTCTGCCAAACCTTTCGCAATAGCGACTAGCAGTTCTTCATCCTCGATTTCTAGTGATAAGCAATCTACTAAGGCTATAGGCTCGGCCCCAACACAGACAATATCGTTCGCGTTCATAGCAATAACATCAATGCCGACTGTCTCAAACATACCCGTTTCTTGGGCAATCAACAGCTTTGTCCCTACGCCATCTGTCGAAAAAGCAAGGCAGGGATCCCCGATGTCTAGAACAGATGCGTAATGACCATTTGCGATAAGAGGTTTCCCTGAATTTGGGTAATTATTTGTTTGTGCAAGTATGTCTAGCGCGCGCGTTAAGGAGTCACTCATATTAGTACACTACGAAAAAGAATGCTCAAACGCGAGGACTCTAGTGAAGTTACTTTTGTAAAGGTGGGAAATACCATCATTCATTCCCGTCAGCAAGAGTCTCTTTCAAGCCTGAGAAACTCTCAATTTTAACTACAAGTTGTCTTGAGAATTAATTTAGTTACCAAGTATGGATCCATATTTGACGCAGGTCGCCTATCCTCGAGGTAACCTTTTTGATCTTTTTCTACCTGCCATGGGATACGGATAGACGCGCCTCGATCCGAAACACCGTAACTAAATTGATCAATACGTTGTGTTTCATGTTCGCCGGTCAATCGGTTTTCATTCCCTGGGCCATAGTTTGCAATGTGTTCTTCAATATTTTTTCCAAGTGCTTCACAGGCATCGACAACTGGTTGATAAGATTCACGCATGGCTTTGGTTGAATAGTTTGTGTGACATCCTGCGCCATTCCAATCCCCTTTGACAGGTTTTGGGTCGATTGAAACAGCTACAGCAAACTCTTCTGCGATTCGATGTAAAAGCCAGCGAGATACCCATAGCTGGTCTGACACTTCAAGCGGACCTATGGGGCCAATTTGGTATTCCCATTGCCCGGGCATCACCTCGGCATTAGTACCAGAAATACCTAAACCTGCCTCAATACAAGCGCTCGCATGAGCCTCAGAAATTTCGCGACCAAAGATATGATTACTTCCTACACCGCAGTAGTAAGGACCTTGTGGTTCAGGAAAACCTCCTTCGGGAAAACCTAAAGGCTGTACTCCATCACTTTCAAATAGGGTGTATTCTTGTTCGATTCCGAACCATGCTTCTTCTTTTGCGAATTCTTCAGCAACAGCTGCACAAGCAGCACGAGTGTTTGTAATGTGTGGGGTCATATCTGGCAAAAGAACTTCGCACATAACTAAAACGTTGTTCCCCCCTCTAACCGGGTCTTTGCACGAAAAAACTGGGCGTAGAACACAATCAGAGTTAGCGCCGGGAGCTTGATTTGTACTCGAGCCATCGAAGCCCCAGATTGGAGCTGCTGCCAAGTCACCAATTTCAGCACCATCGGGTAGGATTTTTGTCTTTGAACGTAACATTGGCGATGGTTCAGTTCCATCTATCCAAATATATTCTGCTTTATATGCCATTTTCCTCCACCTTTCAAAAAAAGATTTTATGTATATTGATCGTGACCCTTTCGAGGCCATGGACAAGCGAAATTCAGGATTTTTGCATTACAATCAGGTTACAAAATTGATTTCTATTCATTTTTTGTTCTTTATGCAGACTTCAAACCAAATAATAGCTTCGACCCCCATGAAACTTGTGTGGACGCTACAATGTGGAGACTAAGAAATTGATAAAAGGATTTTGTCATGGAAGATGTTGTTATTGTAAGTGGGGTACGTACAGCTATTGGACGTTTTAATGGTTCTCTTGCAAATACCCCTGCCTCTGAACTTGGTTCAACTGTAATTAAAGAAGCTGTTGAACAAGCGGGTATTGATCCTGGAGAAGTAGATCAGGTAATTATGGGTATCGTAGGCCAAGTTGCTGAGGATGCTTATTTGTCGCGTGTTGCAACCATAAAAGCTGGCTTAGCAATAGAAACTCCTGCTGTAAACGTCAATCGATTGTGTGGCTCTGGGCTTGAAGCTATCAATAGTGCGGCAAGATATATTGAAACAGGAGACGCGGAGGTTGTAGTTGCTGGTGGAGCGGAAAACATGACAAGGCTTCCTTACTATTTACGTAAGGCAAGAAGTGGTTATCGCTTAGGACACGACACGATTGAAGATGGTGTTGTGAAATTGCTTAGTGACCCTTTCGAGGATTATCACATGGGGATAACAGCAGAAAACCTTGCAGAAAAGTTTGAAATTAGTCGTGCTGCACAAGACGAATTTTCAGCAGAAAGCCAAAGACGTGCTCTTAATGCTATTGAAAAAGGATATTTTAAGGATCAAATAGTGCCTCTAACCGTTCGTAAAGGACGTGAAGAACAAATTTTTGATACAGATGAATTTCCACAGAACAGCTCTGTGGAAAAACTTTCCAAGTTGCGCCCTGCCTTTAAGAAAGACGGAATGGTCACTCCAGGTAATGCAAGTGGTATTAATGATGGTGCTTCTGCAACAGTAGTAATGAGTGCCTCAAAAGCTGAAGCACTAGGCGTAAAGGCTCGTTTACGATTGGTTGCACGAGCAGAAGCAGGCGTAGATCCAGCAATTATGGGAAGTGGACCTATTCCAGCGGTCAATAAAGTTTTGGAAAAAGCAGATATGACCTTGGGGCAAATTGATGTCATTGAGCTAAACGAAGCTTTTGCTAGTGTTGCCTGTGCATGTGCCAATGAATTGTCTCTCGACCTGCAGAAAACAAACCCTAACGGGGGTGCTATTGCATTAGGTCATCCAGTTGGGGCAACAGGTAATATTCTCACAGTGAAGCTTATGTATGAGATGGAACGTACAGGTGCACGCTATGGCCTTGTAAGTATGTGCATAGGTGGCGGTCAAGGAATCGCGACTATTTTTGAGCGACTAAGCTAACTGTTCAAAATAAATTTTCTGGAGTAAGTAAATAAGGGGTTGGCGTTGAAAGATCTAGAGATAGGAATGCATATCTTCGCTCAAGATGTGGCTACGCTTATTGAGCGAATTATCGAAGCAGAGCATGTAGGTATTCAAACAGCTTGGATGACTAGTGGTGGGCCAGCTCCAGATCCACTAGCTGTTTTTTCTGCGGTGGCGAGAGAAACTAGTGATATTAATTTCGGAACCTCTATTGTTCCTACTTTCCCAAGGCATCCAATTGCATTAGCTCAGGGGGCTAGTGTTGTGGATCAGCTTGCTCCTGGACGTCTTAAATTGGGTGTTGGTCCTAGTCATAAGCCTGCGATGGAAGGTATGTATGCATTTGAATTTATTCGTCCACTGCAACACCTTCGCGAGTACCTGACCATATTGAATGCTCTTCTTAAAGAAGGACAAGTTAGTTTTCAAGGGAAGAGACTTCATGCGGAAGCACAGCTTCCAGGTGGCCCGACTGAAATTAAAATAATGGCTTCTGCTCTTCGTGCTAATGCTTTCCGGTTATGTGGTGAAATAGCGGATGGAGGTATTTCTTGGGTAGCACCATTGCCTTATTTGGAAGCTGTAGCAGTGCCTGCATTAAACGAAGGTGCTCGGAAGAATGATCGGCAAAAACCTGCTTTGATAGCTCATGTCCCAGTTGTTATTTGTGATGATCCTGACGTAGTGTGGGCTGCTGCTTCGGGACAGTTTGGTTTTTATCCTCGCTTACCCTTCTACTCAAAAATGTGGCAAGATGCAGGATTTCCGGAAGCTGCAGACGGAGAGTTTTCTCGAAGTATGTGCGAGGCGCTGATTATTCAAGGTAAAGAGAATGAGGTAGCAGACCGGATTCGATCTCTTCCCAATTATGGTGTTGATGAAATGTTGGCTTCTGTTGTGGTGCTTAACGATAATGGAAAAACAGCACAAGCTACTATTGAGTTACTTGGTTCACTGGCTAGTGCATGAATTTGGGATATTAAAGATAAGTCTTAATTTGTTGCCCAGCGTTGTTTCCATAAATAGGCTAATGCTCCCGATGCAACTGCTACGTTAAGAGATTCTACTTGTTGCTCCATAGGTAGGCGGACATGGAAGTCGCTTTCTCGTAATAAGAGAGGGCGAATGCCACCTTCTTCACTTCCCAAGACGAGAGCTGTTTTTTCAGGCCAATCGAACTTGGTCGCATCCTGTGCTCCTTCTGATGAATCTGCTGCAACTATCCAGAAACCCGCAGCTTTCAGATCCTTAACTGCTCCGACTAAATTACCAGGGGCAGTAACAGGTGCAAAAAAACTAAGGCCTGCGCTAGCCCGATGTACTCCAGGAGTAAGCAAGGGGCCTTTACGTTGTGATAAAACAACAGCGCTAGCCTTTATAGCAACAGCTACTCGCAGTAGAGCACCAACATTTTGTGGATCGGTCACACTATCGAGTACAAAAGCCAAAGAAAGTGGTGGCGGATTAGCAATGAGTGTGCGTAAGTCATAATTGGGCAATTTAGATAAGCGTACCAAGATACCTTGATGCACTCCTTCTCCTGATAGAGCATTCAACTGTTTTAAAGTTCCTTTCTCTACAGGTATTCCTAACAGCGATGCTTCCTCTGTTAATTTTGTAACGCGTTTATTTGAGCTGTCTTCTAAATAAAGTACGCTACGAACGAAATTCCCTTTTATAGCAGCCTGGCAGGCATGAATACCGTAAGCAACTTGAGTAGGGGAAGTTTTGCTTTTTGTTTTTCTTCGTTGGTTTCGAGAAGAAATGTCCTTCCCAGAGTCGTGATGCTCACCTAAACTCATTGATGTTGTGCTCCTATTATCGTTATCATTACGCTCTTGCTTAAAAGGTCCCTATTATATAGATAGTTACTTAACTAATATTTTACGGAGTAAAGTGGCGAACTGCAGTTTTTCGTGATGTTTCATTTTCCGTTCCCTCTTCTTGGCAAGACAGTTCTTTTTATTTTAGCTTTGTTTTGCTTTGTTTTATTAGCGGGTGGTAGAGCTAACTCAGCCATGTCCAGCTCACTGTGGTTAAGCGTTGGTTTTGAAAATGGTGAGTTCCGTGTTTTACCTGTTCCAGAAAATATTGATCTAAATACACATAAAGAATGGTTAAAATCATTGCCGAGTGTAGTATCTGTCGAAGCTGATGCACCTGTATTGGCATCGACTGTTCCAAATGACCCTTTTTATGCTTCTATTCAAGCCTCTTATCTTGATATCTTGGGTTTGCCAGATGCATGGGAATTTGCAACGGGTGGCCAAGAAATAGTTATTGCTATTATTGACTCAGGAATTGATCTGAATCATGAGGAATTTATTGGAAGACTTTGGGAAAATCCCTATGACAATGATGATAATGGGATTGATGACGATGGTAATGGATGTATAGATGACAAGAATGGATGTACATTTATCAACCTTACTGAGGAACGCATCGAACAGTGTGGATATACCAACATATTGCCGACTGGTGATATTAGAGATGATGATGGTGGATCGGTAAATCATTCACATGGAACTTTGGTCGCTGGAATTCTTGCTGCAACGGGCGATAACCAAGTAGGAATAGCTGGCGTGGTGTGGAATGTCCAACTAATGATCATTAAAGTTTTGGATTGTGGGCTTGAAGAGAACCAGGGTATTCCTGGCGGAGATATGTCCAATGTTGCACAAGCAATTGATTATGCTCGTCGCATGGGAGCCGATCTCATTAACTTAAGTTTAGCAAGCAATCCGGACGATCCTTCTGCCGACCTTGCGATTTTAAGAAATGCAATTTTTAAAGCTGGGCAGGAGAATATTATTATCACTGCAGCAGTGGGAAATGGAGGGGCTAGAGGGCCGGGCTTACCCGCTGCATATACTCGATTTGATAATGTTATTGGAGTTGCCTCAGCAGACAACAATGATGAGTGGCCGTCATATAGCGCTTACGGTGCAGGTGTGGATTTTGCTGCTTATTCGGAAGGAGTTGCGAGCACTGCACGTAGTGATATTGGATTAAGTACACCGTATGTTCGTATTAAAAACGGAACAAGCTTTGCGACGCCTTTTGTAACGGGAATGTATGCCTTAATGAAAATGCGGAACCCAAATCTTCCGATTGAAGAATATCTTCGTATTGGAAGGGAGGCTGCCCGACCAGTTAAAGCGGCGAGACACGGTCGAAATTGGGCAGGTGCAGGAATTGTTGATATAGGTGTTGCTGTTTCTCGAGTTCCTTTTAGCATTACGGGGACTGTATCTATTGATTGGCATAAGGCGCCGCCCAACTTACCAATTGCGGCTCGTATAAATGGGGCTTATTGCGGAGTAAGCCAAACCATAGAAGAAGGTGCTATTACTACTTTTAGCATCAAGGTGTTATCTGCTGCAGAGTTATCTGCATGTGGTAAGCCAGGTGATCAGATCGAGTTATTGCTTGATGGGATTCTTCTAACACAATCTTTTGTGTGGGGCGGTCGAAATGAACAATTAGCGGTCATTGATGCAACTATTGACTTAGTTAGACCTATACCAAGCGAGCTTGTCCAACATTTCACGTTCGGATGGAATCTTTATACATATCTTGGAGAGTTCGGTTCTGTAGATACTGTTTTAGAACTTTTTCCACAAAAATGGCTTCAAATTCAGAAGTGGGATACCAATGCCAATAAATTTTTAGAGATTTCTCCTTCAGCTTTTCATAACACGACAGTTGATAAGTTTGATGTTTTTTGGTTAGTAATGACCAACTCTGAATTTGTAGCTACGCCTGTTCCAAGGGCAGTAGAACCACGTGTTGTTTCTTTGGAAAAAGGATGGAATGTATTTACGTATACTGGGCCTGTGTTACCAGTACAAGAGGCCTTGCAGAGTCTTTCGGACACATATTTGCAACTACTAAAGTATGAAAATATTGATTCTAGTTGGCTGAGTTATGTACCAGGCGGACCAGAATCCCTCAATGATCTTAGTGCTTTACGTACGTATGAAGTGTATTGGGTGTTATTGCAGGAGCCTGACATTCTTATAATGTCACAATAAAATTTTTAAAAAACCAGCTGATCAGTTTTAGTGCTCCCTGAGTTTATCCAACGTTCAATATCTGCCGATTGAAATTTGTCGATTTTTGTTGGAAGCTCTTTGTCAAACAAAAGAGGTTTTCTTTCAAAATCTCCATGTGGGAGGGTAATTAGTTCATTTCGAAAGACTAATGATATTTGCCATGCTCCTTCATAACTCATGAACGTTAAAATATCACACAGGGAAAGCTGTTGCGTAGATCCTTCGCACCAATCATCAACCAGGTTGGCTGCCGCCTCGTATGGTTCGATGCCATAATTGAGAACTGTCCAAGGGAACCAGCGCCCTTTGGCCTCTGGAGCGGTTACATCGAAGGCTACCAATTTCCCTTTATAGACGGGGATTATATGGATTGTTAAAAATGTCCCTCCGGCTCCAATATTTTTTACAGGTTTGCCAAAAATTGCTTGTATTTGCTCTGTCACAACCCAAGTTCCTTAAAACTATTTTTCTTAAAGGGGCCAACAGCGGCGATAGTTGCTTCATCTGGCTGGAAAAGTAGTCTGCCAACTTTTCTAATATCATCAATTGTGACCGCATCAATTTGTTTAATCGTTTCTTCAATTGTTGTGATTTTTCCCATAAGCAATTCTTGTCCACCTAACCAAGCAGCGATTGAACGGCTGTCTTCAGAAGATAGAAGAATATGACCTTTCACCATTTGTTTTCCTTTAGTTAGCTCTTTTTCATCAATTGAATTGATTAGGTTCTCAAATTGCTCTAGGCAGAGTTTAGCAACTAGGCTTGCAGATTCTGGATCACACCCAGCATAAATTGTTAACGAACCTGTATCTTTATACTCTGCCAACCACGAATGCACATCATAAACAAGCGCGCGCTCCTCGCGAAGCTCGAGAAACAAACGACTAGACATACCTTCACCTAGAAGTGCATTGAAAAGCGTTGCGCTATAGCGATTCGGGTTATTTCGTGCAAATCCAGGAAAAGCAATACAAAGATGAGCTTGTTCACTATCCTTTTGATGAATTTGAATACGGTTTGTAGTGTTACGAGGTTTTGCAGGTGGATGACTAGCCGCTGGTTTGGACTTTTTCGTACCGAGCCAGCGCTCAACCTCTTCGGTGATCTGTTCATGCTCAATACGACCTGCTACTGAGATGACTATATTTTCAGGAACATATTGACTTGCAAAATAGTCGGACACGGATTGGTGTGATAGTTGGCGACATATTTCAGGTGTTCCTCCTATATTCCGTCCCAAAGGTTGACCTGGCCACAATGTTTCATCAGAGAGAATTGTGGCCAGGTCTGGTGGACTATCTTCAATGCTTGCTAACTCCTCGAGTATCACAAGCCTTTCTTTCTCAAGTTCCGTTTCGTCCATTGTTGGCGCATCTATCATGTCTGATAAAATATCTATAGTTGTGTTCGTTGCCCACAAGGGAACGCGTGCATAGTAAACAGTTAACTCCCGATCTGTTGCTGCGTTGTGGCTTCCTCCAAACGAGTCAATTGCTAATGAGATATCACGTGCGGTGGGTCGTCTAGATGCCCCCTTGAAAAGCATATGTTCTAGGAAATGAGACAACCCGGCTTCGTTATCTTTTTCGTAACGGCTTCCTGCACCGACATACACACTAATAGTGGCAGAGCGTGCTTCAGGCATAGATCCAGTAATAATTCTTAACCCATTTGAAAGTACAGATTTTTTGTACATAGTGTTAAATACTTCGGCTGGCAGATTAGTTTTCTTCAATTGTTTATTCCTCACTATTCGAGTGTTGTTTAGTATCAGCTGGTTCAATGTCAGCGAAAGTTATTTGGCTGGTATGTTTGGCTGGAGTAATTTTTAGATGCTTAAAAGCTTTTTCCGTAGCGACACGACCACGTGGAGTTCGTTGAATAAGCCCTTCTTTTATGAGGAAGGGTTCATACACTTCAAGTACAGTATCGGGTTCTTCTGTTATAGCTGCAGATAGTGTACTTAATCCGGTCGGTCCTCCTGCAAAATCGGTACATAGCATTTTAAGCAATCTACGATCTATTTCTTCCAGCCCAATATCGTCTATATCTAACAGGTTAATGGCGGTTTTAGTGGCTTCTAGATCTGTAAGGCCATGGTTGCGGACTTGAGTGAAGTCTCGGACCCTTCGTAAGATACGATTTGCAACACGGGGAGTTCCTCGTGAACGTTTGGCTATTTCATATGCTGCTTCATCGGGAAGGTTTACTTCAAGCAAACCCGCTGCTCTTTTTACGATACGGGTAAGCGTTTCTGGTTCGTAGAAGTCGAGACGGTAGACAGATCCAAAGCGATCCCGTAGGGGTGATCCGATTAGGGAAAAGCGTGTAGTAGCCCCGATTAGTGTGAAAGGTGGCATTTTTAGGCTAACGCTACGGGCAGCAGGTCCTTGTCCAATGATGATATCAAGAGCAAAGTCTTCCATGGCAGGATAAAGTATTTCCTCGACTGTTCTTGGTAGTCGATGAATCTCATCAATAAAAAGGATGTCGTTTTCTTTTAGATTTGTCAGAATAGCGGCTAGGTCACCAGCTCTTTCTAGGGCCGGTCCGCTTGTGAGTCGTAAAGAAACATCCATTTCTCTTGAAATAATATTTGCCAGTGTTGTTTTGCCAAGGCCAGGTGGTCCGTAGAAAAGATGATGATCTAGCGGTTCACCTCTTCCTTGTGCTGCTTCAATTGAAATTTGTAAGTTTTCAAGGATACGCTCTTGTCCTTGAAAGTCATTGAGTGCTTTTGGGCGAAGAGAGTGCTCATCGTCCCTTGCCTCTGAGTTGACCATGTCTTCTGAGTTGACTATGTCATCTGACTGCAGGCTATTTTCGTCTATCTCTTCTTTACTCATACTAATGATTGTACGTTGTTTGCGCTTCTCAGCTAAATGATTTCAAGTAAGTTAATATTTTTAGTCTTTTGGGCGTGACCATCTATCGGCAGGTGCATTTTCTGACGAGGATTGTTCAGGTTTCTCCGTTTGATCACCAAATTTTGACGAGAGTTGTTCAGGTTT
>CAWVTC010000021.1:0-16948 GCA_963933025.1 uncultured Dehalococcoidia bacterium
GAGTTGTTACTTCTATTATTGAGTAATAGAAGTAAAGAGAGGAATTATTTATGGCGCGTCAGCAGATACGTATTAAATTGAGGGCTTATGATCATCGTTTAATTGATGACTCTGCTCGTCAAATTGTTGATGCTGCTGAACGTTCTGGTGCGGCCGTTTCCGGTCCTATCCCCTTACCTACATCAATAGAAAAGTTTACTGTTATTCGTAGCCCACATGTTTTCAAGGATTCAAGAGAACAGTTTGAGATTCGAACACATAAGAGGCTGATAGATATCCTTGAACCAACGTCGAAGACTGTTGATATTTTGATGCGTCTTCAGCTTGCTAGTGGTGTAGATATAGAGATCAAGCTCTAGGTAAATTATGAGTATAGAAGGAATTTTAGGAAAAAAAATCGGTATGCTTCAACTCTTTGATGCAGAGGGGCGTAGTCGTGGTGTTACGGCGATTGAAGTTGGTCCTTGTACTGTAACTCAACTAAGAACCTCGGAAAAAGATGGGTATACGGCAGTGCAACTTGGTTATGGAAACAAGAAACGGCTTAATAAACCCGATGCTGGTCATCAGCAAGCTTCCGGTTCAAAGAACCATGCTGTGCTTGGTGAATTTCGCTTTTTAAATGATGAGCTTCCTTCTTTGGGTGATATCTTCGGCGCAGATGTTTTTGAGGAAGGTGGGCTTGTTGATGTAACCGCAACTTCAAAAGGTCGTGGTTTCGCCGGAACTGTAAAACGCCATGGTTTCCATGGTGGTCCGAAAACCCATGGGCAAAGTGATCGTCACCGTGCGCCAGGTTCTATTGGTGCAGGGACAACGCCAGGTCGAGTTTTTAAAGGAACTCGTATGTCTGGCCATATGGGAAGCAAGCGCTCGACAGTTCGGAATTTAGAAGTAGTTCAGGTAAATACAGATCGTAATGTTATTTTTGTTGCAGGTTCTGTTCCCGGTCCTAATGGTGCTTCTGTTCGTGTTCGAAAAATATCCAAGGGGAGTGTGCTATGAAACTTCCAGTTGTTGATATCACTGGTTCGCCATTAGAGGAACTTACAGTTTCTGATGATGTTTTTGGAATTGAACCCAATCGTTCAGTATTGCATCAAGCATATGTTGCTCAGCTCGCTAATCGACGTGTTGGTTCTGCTAGTACGAAGTCTCGTGGTCAGGTGCGTGGTTCAACTAGAAAATTGCGTAGGCAGAAAGGTTTTGGTAGTGCTCGTGTAGGTTCTAGCCGTAGCCCAGTTCGTGTTGGGGGTGGAATAGCACATGGGCCTACTCCTCGTGACCATTCGAAACGATTTCCTATTCAAATGAGACGTCTTGCTATTCGTTCTGCTTTAAGTAGTCATGCTTTGGGAAAGAGTTTACGTATTGTTCGGGATTTATCACCAAAGGAACCTAAGACACGACTCATTGCTGAAACATTAAAAAATCTAAAAGCTGATCGCGGAGTTTTAATTGTCTGTGATGCAAGTGATGTTGATTTACGTAGGGCTGCTCGCAATGTTGAAGTGGTGTCTGTTATAAGCTCTGAAAATTTAAATGTTGCTGATCTTGTGGATGCACATGATGTGCTTTTAACGGAGGGTGTTGTTTCTAGGATTGAAAATTTATGGGGAGTTGAAAATCGTAAGCCGGATCGTATTTCCAGTGCTGTAATTGCTTCTGTAGAGGGGGTCAGTGATGCCAAATGAAATTCATCCATATTCTGTTTTATTAAGACCATTAGTTACAGAAAAAAGTACAACTTTAGCTGGCAAGAATCAATATGTGTTTGAGGTAGATCTTCGTGCTAATAAAGCACAGGTAAGGGAATCTGTAGAACTTGTATTTGAGGTTAGCGTGCTCCGTGTTAATACGATGGTTGTTAAAGGAAAAAAACGCCGCTATGGCCGAAATTTAACAAAGCGTCCTGACTGGAAAAAAGCTATTGTCACCCTTAAGCCAGGTGACTCGATAGAAATATTTGAGGGTATTTAGTCATGCCAATTAAACAATTCCGACCAACTACTCCTGGAAGAAGAAATGCTAGTGGTTATACTTTCGAGGAGCTAACTAAAAAGCGTCCTGAGCGCTCTTTAGTTGAATCTTTACGTAAGAATAATGCTGGCCGGAATAATCAGGGACGTCTTACGGTTCGCCATCGCGGAGGTGGTCATAAGAGATTGTATCGACGTATTGACTGGAAACGTGAGAAGTATGGTGTTCCTGCTCGCGTTGCTGCTATTGAATATGATCCAAATCGGAGTTCTAGAATTGCACTTTTACATTATGCGGATGGTGAAAAGCGTTATATTCTTGCTCCCAATCAGTTATCGGTGGATGACATGTTAATGAGTGGGCCAGGTGCTGATCTACGTATTGGTAATGCAATGCCGTTGCTTGATATGCCGACGGGCACACAAGTACACAATGTAGAGTTAACGCCAGGTCGTGGTGGGCAGCTTGTTCGGACTGCTGGTGCTTCAGCTCAACTAATGGCAAAAGAAGGTGAATATGCCTTACTAAGGTTGCCAAGTAGTGAAATGAGGCGAGTACGTATTGAATGTATGGCAACTATTGGGCAGGTTGGAAATATTGAGCATGGCTTAATTAAGTTAGGGAAAGCCGGTCGTACTAGGCACCGACGTCGGCGTCCACAAGTACGTGGATCGGTAATGAATCCTGTGGATCATCCACATGGAGGAGGAGAAGGACGAACTGGGATAGGTATGCCCAGTCCGAAAACGCCGTGGGGTAAACCAACTTTGGGTTACCGAACACGTCGTAATAAGAGAACAGGAAAATTTATAGTAAGGCGCCGCCAAAAGTAGGATTTTATGTCACGTTCAACAAAAAAAGGTCCATTTGTTCATCCATCCCTCTACAAAAAGGTTGTTGCAGCGCGTGCTTCTAGTCAGCGTGAGGTTATTCAAACATGGTCACGGGCTTCTACGATTCTACCTGAGATGATTGGCTTAACTATTGCAGTTCATAATGGGAGGCGTCACATGCCTGTTTTTATTACTGAAAATATGGTTGGGCATAGGTTAGGTGAGTTTGCTCCGACACGTACATTTCGAGGTCATATAGGCCGTAGTGATCGACAAACGAGGCTTACGTAAAATGGAAGTTCGGGCAATTTCTCGTGGAGTTCATGTTTCGCCTCGTAAGGTTAGGCTTATTCTTAAGCGTTTGCCTGGGCTTACAGTTGATGAAGCTTTGGCATTACTTAGATATGTTCAATCTCCTCATGCGCGTACAGTTGCAAAAGCTGTTTTATCAGCTGCTTCAAATGCTGAAAATAATTTTTCTTTGGATATTGACAGTTTATATATCAAGCAGGCATATGCTGGGGATGGGATAACTATGAAACGATTTAAGGCGCGTTCGCGTGGCCGTGCTGCTCCACGACTTCGTAGACATAGTCACATCACAATAATTGTTGATCAACGTGAGGTTCAGTAATGGGACAAAAAGTTCATCCGCATGGTTTCCGGTTAGGTGTGATTTATGATTGGGAATCCAAATGGTTTGCCAAGGGAAAAGAGTATAAAGATTTACTTGAGAAAGATCGTGCTCTCAGAAATTTCATTGATACTAATTTGCCTGATGCAAGTATCAGCCGCATTGAGATTGATCGAAATGCAAATTTAATTACTGTGACTATTCATACATCGAGACCGGGTGTGGTTATAGGTAGGCAGGGTACTAGGGTTGAAGAATTGCGTGGTGATCTTGAAAAGCTAACTGGTGGTCGGATTCGGGTAAATATTCAAGAAATTCGTACTCCAGAATTGGATGCATTACTTGTTGCTCGTTCTGTTTCTGAACAGCTAACTAGGCGTGTTGCGTATAGGCGTGCTATTAAACAGGCAGTTCAGAGGACTATGCAGCGTGGGGCGCAGGGTATTCGTATTAGTGTTTCCGGTCGTTTGGGCGGCGCAGAAATGTCAAGAAGCGAAACACAAACAGATGGTCGTGTGCCACGGCATACTTTACGTGCTGATATTGATTACGGCCTGGCAGAGGCGCACACAACATTTGGGCGAATTGGTGTAAAAGCGTGGATTTATAAAGGCGATTTAATGCCTGAGGATGTAGAAGCTCAGCAGCCTAGCACTGATCTTTTCGAGGATGAAGAACCAGATACAAATGAGGCGGAGACGGCTACAGTTGAGCTAGAAGATTCTGGACAAGTCACCATAAGCCTTGAACAGCAAGAAGCTGTGGCACGTGCTAGTGCTAATAATAAAGGGGATGATGCCTGATGTTGCAACCAAGTCGAACAGCATATCGTAAGCATCATCGAGGCCGTATGCGTGGCCGTGCTGCGCGTGGGAATGTGATTTCATTCGGTGAATGGGGATTACAGGCACAGGCGCCAGCATGGATAGATTCAAGACAAATAGAGGCGGCTCGCCGTGCCTTAACCCATGAAATGAAACGAGGAGGGAAAGTGTGGATACGTATTTTCCCTGATAAATCAGTTACTAAAAAGCCTGCGGAGACTCGTATGGGTAAGGGTAAGGGCGCACCTGAGGGTTGGGTGGCTGTTATCAAGCCTGATCGTATGCTCTTTGAAATTGCTGGCGTTCCTGAAGAGGTTGCACGAGAGGCCCTAAGACTTGCTGCACATAAATTGCCAATTAAAACAAAAGTCGTAAGACGAGATGAGATGGTGATCTGATGCCTGAAATGTCCACACACGATATTCGAGAATGGGATGATGAGCGTCTTGATAATGAGATCAATGAAGCATATAGAAATCTATTTACATTGAGGTTTCAGCATTCTACTCGTCAACTCGAGAATTATCGTACTTTGCGAACGGCTCGCCGAACAATTGCGAGGTTACGTACTATTAGACGGGAGCGACAATTGCAGGGCCCCCGAGCAGAAACAGTATCTATATCGGAGGAGATTGAATGACTCAGCGTATTCTTCAAGGTTTTGTAGTCAGTGACAAGATGAACAAGACGGTTGTGGTTAATGTTTCACGCCGGAAGCAACATCCTCGTTACAGGAAGGTAATCACTGAGCATTCTAAATATCAAGCTCATGATGAAGTAAACAATTGTGTTATTGGAGATCTTGTAAGAATTCAAGAGTGTCGGCCAATTTCACGTAACAAGCGTTGGCGCGTTATTGAGATTGTTCGCAAGGGAGATGTGGCGGAAATTTCTCCTGCAGAGATTGGCCGTGAAATTGAAGAAGGTATCCAAGAAGATATTGAAGAATCGATAGTTAGTACCGAAGTAGCAGAAGAGAACAGTGCTGTAGAAGTGTCAGGTGAGGTTGAATCATGATTCAACAAGAATCTCGTTTGAAGGTTGCTGACAATTCAGGGGCTCGACAGCTTTTATGTATCCGTGTTCTAGGTGGAACACGCCGTAGATATGCTAGGCCTGGAGATATTATTGTGGCTTCGGTTAAATCTGCTCAGCCAAATGCTGAAGTGAAGAAGGGTGACGTAGTTCGTGCTGTGGTTGTCCGTACTGCAAAGGAATATGGGCGTCCTGATGGTTCATATATACGTTTTGATGAAAATGCTGCGGTTGTGCTTGCTGCAGATGGCGAAAATCCAGCAGGTACCAGGATTTTTGGTCCAGTTGCACGTGAGCTCCGTGATCGTAATTTTATGAAAATTGTTTCTCTTGCACCGGAGGTACTCTAATGGCTGCACGTATAAAGCGCGGTGACAGAGTCGTTGTGTTAGCTGGAAAAGATCGAGGTGCACGTGGTGTTGTTCGGCAAATAATCAAAAAGCATGAACGTGTGGTTGTGGAAGGTGTCAATATGATTAAGCGACATCAAAAGGCACGGTCCGCTAATGAACAATCGCAAATTGTAGAGAAAGAAGCTCCGATACATCTAAGTAATGTCATGTTAATTGACCCTAATACTGATGAACCAACGAGGGTTGCTTTTCAAAGAAGTGCTGATGGTCGTGCTGTACGTGTGAGTAAAAATACTGGTGAGGTGATCGAATGATTACTGCAAGTTTACCGCGCCTCCTTCTCCGTTATCGTGAAGAGATTACTCCACAGTTATTGGAACATTATAAATATTCCAATTCTATGCAAGTACCTGATCTGACGAAGGTTGTGGTGGCAATAGGAATGGGCGAGGCCCTCACAAGTGCTAATAGTTTAGATAGAGCAACGGAGGATCTAGCTGCTATAACTGGGCAAAAGCCAGTCACAACACTTGCGAAGCGTTCTATAGCTAATTTCCGTCTTCGTGAAGGTAGTCCGATTGGTCTTTTTGTGACTTTAAGGGGTCGTCGAATGTATGAATTTCTTGATCGATTCATTTCAGCTTCGCTTCCTTCGATTCGTGATTTTAGAGGCCTTAACCCAAATGCATTTGATGGACGTGGCAATTATAGTATTGGTATTCGTGAACAGTTAATCTTTCCTGAAATTGAGTTCGATCGTATTGATCGTGTACGTGGCCTACAAGTCACAATTGTAACAACCGCTAAAACTGATGATGAGGGGCGCCGTCTACTTGAGCTGTGCGGTATGCCTTTCGCCAAAAACTAGGATTATAAAATGGCAAAAAAAAGTCAAATAGCACGAGATGCTAAGCGTAAAGACATGCATCTCAAACATGTAGAGAGAAGGGATGTATTAAAAGGTGCACGGAAAGCGGCTGTCGGTAATCCTTCAGAGCTTGCGCGTATTCAGTTTGAACTTGCAAAGTTACCGCTGAACAGTAGTCCCTCCCGTTTAAAAAATCGCTGTGCAGTAACTGGTCGCTCGCGCGGTTATATTCGAAAGTTCGGACTTTCAAGAATCACTTTCAGAGAAATGGCACATCGGGGTTTTCTTCCTGGTGTAACAAAGTCTAGCTGGTAGGAAAAAGGAGAGTAAAAAAATGAGTATGAGTGATCCTATTGCAGATATGCTTACCCGAATTCGAAATGCTGCAACGTCACGTCATGAAAAAGTTGATATTCCATCTTCTAAGCTGAAGGTTGCGATAGCAGGTGTTTTGAAAGATGAAGGCTTTATACGTGATTACGAAATTTCTACAGAAGAAGATGCTGTCCAATCTGATTTGAGTGTTCGCCTTAGTTACGATTCCTCTAATAAGCCTGTGATCACAGGCTTGAAAAGAGTTAGTCGGCCTGGGCTGCGGGTTTATGTGCAACGCCGTGAGGTACCTCGTGTTTTTGGCGGGCTTGGGGTAGCTATTCTTTCAACTTCGCAAGGAATTATGACTGGACAAGAAGCCCGTCGTCGTCAAGTAGGCGGCGAGATTCTTTGTTATGTTTGGTAGGGAAATAAAATGTCACGTGTAGGTCGTAATCCAGTCGCAATTGCCAGTAACGTACAGGTTAGTATCAATGATGGAAACCGTATTGTTGTGAAGGGGCCAAAAGGGACGTTAGATCGTGTTTTCCCCGAGGTTATTCATTTTAGTCAAGATGGAGATCAGGTTGTTCTTAGTAGGTCTAGTGATGTAGCGAAGCATCGTTCACTCCATGGACTTTGTCGTTCTCTCCTGAATAATATGGTTGTGGGCGTTTCTGAAGGATTTATGCGTACCCTTGAAATTCAAGGAGTTGGATATCGTGCTCAGTTGCAAGGGACAACGCTACAGCTAAATGTTGGATTTTCTCATCCTGTTACGATAACACCTCCCGAAGGCATTACTTTTGAGGTGGATGGTTCCCAAGTTAAAGTTAGTGGTATAGACAAAGAGCAAGTCGGACAAATTGCTGCTGATATTCGCAAGGTTCGTCCTCCGGAACCTTACAAGGGTAAGGGTATTCGATATTTAGGTGAACATGTTAGACGTAAAGCTGGCAAGGCTGGAAAGGTCGGTATATAGAAATGGTACAAGAAAGTCGCCAACAGGCGCGTCGTCGTCGTAAGGTTCGTGTACGTAAACGTGTTCGTGGTACAACTGAGCGTCCCCGCTTAAATGTATTCCGAAGTGCTGTTCATATATATGCTCAAATTATCGATGATACAAATGGTCGAACGCTTGTATCATCTAGTGATCGTGATGTGGATGTTATCGCGCAAGAATCAATAACAAAGACAGATAGAGCTAGCTTGGTAGGGAAGTCTATTGCCGAGCGTGCTCAAGCCAGTGGTATAGAGACTATCGTTTTTGATCGTGCTGGTTATCAGTATCATGGCCGTGTGAAAGCTCTCGCTGAAGCTGCACGCGAAGCCGGTTTGGAGTTTTAGATGGGACAATACGAACAATCTGATGAAGATGGGATGGTTGAGAAGGTTATATATATCAATCGCGTTGCCAAAGTTGTTAAAGGTGGCCGTAGTTTCAGTTTCACTGCACTTATTGTTGCTGGTGATGGTAAAGGAACTGTTGGCCTTGGCCTTGGTCGAGCTAATGAGGTTGCAGATGCGATTCGAAAGGGCTCTGCTTTGGCGCGTCGTGATTTGGTAGAGATTGCCATGGATAAAGGTACTATTCCGCACGAAATGCTTGCTAGGTTTGGAGCGGCAAAAGTTATTATGAAGCCTGCGAGCGTCGGAACTGGTGTGATTGCGGGTGGTGCTGTTCGGGCGATTATGGAGACTGCTGGTATAAGTGATGTTTTAACCAAATCTTTAGGCAGCCGTAATGCTATTAATGTTGCAAGAGCTACAATGAAAGGGCTTACCTCTATGCAAGACCCAAGAGGTGCTAGGGCAAGAAGGCTTGCCATTTCTGCTACTCAAGAGGGTAACGCTTTAGACACAGTAGATACTGTAGAAAATTCTACGAAAACTAGTGAGGCTGAGGTTTCGTAGTATGGGAAGAATATTCATAACTTGGAAAAAAAGTGCCATTGGGTATCATCGGAGTCAAAAGGACACGATAAAGAAGCTTGGCTTAAAAAGGCTTAATCAGACTGTTGAGCATGATGATAGTCCTGCTATCCGTGGGATGATCACAAAAGTAGCACATTTAATTGAGATTCAAGGAGGCGATGGGTCATGAGTATAAAAGCTAATGAGCTGCGCCCTCCGCGAGGCGCTACCAAGACAAGGACGCGTTCTGGAAGAGGTAATTCTGCAGGTCGGGGCACTACTGCAGGTCGAGGTAACAAAGGGCAGAATTCTCGATCAGGTGGTGGCGTAAGGCCAGGGTTTGAGGGTGGTCAAATGCCACTTATTCGTCGAATGCACACATTGAAAGGCTTCAACAATAAATGGAGAACCGAGTATCAGCCTGTGAATTTACATACACTAGCTGAACATTTTGAATCGGGTGCGGATGTGACTCCTGAATCTTTAGTTGTAGCTGGGGTTTTACGACATCTTAGGCTTCCAGTAAAAATTCTTGCACGAGGTGATTTGACTCATCCACTGAATATTTCAGTTCATAAGGTTAGCGCTGCTGCTCGCCAAAAGATTGAATCTGTTGGCGGAAAAATCATCTTGTTAGATCAACAAGATAAGTCTGCATTCAATAATAGTTCTGATAGTAGTGAGAGCGATTAATTGAAGGGGTAGGTTCCAAAAAATATGGCAGCCAGAGCAGATACTGAATCTAATCGCCCACAGTTATTTGAGGCAATGGTAAATGCTTTTAAGCAGCCTGACGTAAGACGAAAATTACTTTTTACACTTGCAATGCTCTTGATTTTTCGTTTTGTTGCGCACGTTCCTGTTCCTAATGTAGACCGAGATGCTCTTGCGGCAGCTTTTGAAGGTAATGCAGTGCTTGATTTCTTGAGCATTTTTTCAGGAGGGGCACTGCAAAATCTTAGTGTTGCAGCACTTGGGGTTTATCCGTTCATAACAGCTTCGATCATAATGAATGTTTTGACACCATTAGTCGGAAGGCTTCGTGCATTATCTGAGGAAGGTGAACAAGGTCGTCGTCGAATTCAGCTTTATACACATTGGATTGCGGTTCCTTTAGCACTAGTGCAGGGATATGGCCAAATTGTTTTTATAAACAGTAATAGTAATGTTCCTGTAATTCAGGGATTTGGGTTTCAAAATGATGTGTTCAGTACGGTCGCCACTTTAATTACACTTACTGCGGGTACTATGTTTTTAGTTTGGCTAGGTGAGTTAATTACAGAGAACGGGATTGGTAATGGTATATCGCTCATTATATTTGGAGGAATCGTAGCCACTATGCCTGGCATGATTCCTAGCATATCAACCTCCTCAATCATAGCTATCGCTGGGATAGTGGTTATCGCTTTAGCATTGACATTTTTCATTGTCTTTTTTCAAGAGGCCCAAAGACGAATACCAGTCCAATATGCGAGATCCTCTTTTCGTGGTGGGCGTATGTATCGCCAACAAGGACAGAGTTTCATACCTCTTAAGGTGAATATGGCAGGAATGATTCCTTTAATTTTTGCCTTTTCAATCATGATTTTGCCAGCTGTTGTTGCTGGTTATTTTGTAAGTGCAGGTGGATGGATTGAAACTGTAGCAGATTTTTTCATTGATCAATTTCAAGGTGGCCGTGGGGGTGGAGGCAAGGGTTTGTATTGGGCTGTTCTGTTTGGTTTAGTCCTAGTTTTCACATTTTTTTACACAATTATTCAGTATCAACAGCAAAACATGGCAAAAAATCTTCAACAACAGGGAGCTTTTATTCCGGGCATAAGGCCCGGCCCCCCCACAGAGGCATATCTTTTGCGAGTGGTTACGCGTATTACTTGGGGCGGTGCCTTGTTTCTAGGGCTAGTTGCCATTTCTCCGTTCTTCATAGGATTAGCAACAAATGTTCAAGCAATGACTATTTCAAGTGCAGGGTTCCTCATAGTAGTTGCTGTAGTGCTTGATACGATGAGGCAACTTGAATCTCAGCTAGTCATGAGAAATTATGAAGGTTTTATTGATTAATGTTTGTTGTTTTGTTAGGCCCCCCAGGTGCAGGTAAAGGAACGCAAGCACAACGTATGGCTGTTGAGACTGGGCTTCTTCATCTGTCTACAGGTGATATGTTTCGCGAAAATGTAAAAAATAAGACTGAGTTAGGGCTTTTAGCGAAGGCGTTCATGGATAAAGGTGAGTTAGTTCCAGATGAAGTGACGATCAATATGATTTTGGATCGTATTAGTCGTCAAGATGCAGCTTCGGGGGCAATGTTTGATGGTTTTCCAAGAAATCTTGTTCAAGCGAGAGCCTTAGATGATGCTCTTGATGATCGTGGTAATGCGATTTCTCATGCCTTGCTAATTTCTGTTCCGGACGAAGAATTAATCCTTAGATTGAGTGGTCGCTGGTTATGCAAAGAATGTGGTGCTGTTTATCATGAAAAAAATGATCCGCCAGAGAAGATTGGAGTTTGTGATAAATGTTCAAATGATCTTTACCAGCGAGATGATGATCAAGCAGATGTAGTTCGGAGTAGATTGGAAACCATGAAACCCCCATCTGATTTAATTAACCACTACAAAGTCTCTGGTTTACTAAGTGAATTTGATGGGACACGTGGGTTAGATGAAGTTACTGCTGATCTTTTGGGAGTGTTGCAACTGTGACAATAATTATTAAGTCCGATGATGAAGTTAAAATCATGAGGGAGGCTGGTCAAATAGTTGGCCAAACACTTCAGCAGATTCGCGAGATGGTTCAGCCAGGCATTAATATTTTAGAAATCGAATCTTTTGTAGAAGAAGAATTTAAGCGTCGTGGCGCAGTTGAAACCTTTCGCAATTACAAGCCTGGGCCACAGTTTCCCCCATACCCATCAAATGTCTGTGCGAGTGTGAATGATGAACTTGTTCATGGTATTCCCACAGATCGTGTTCTTAACGAAGGTGACATAGTTACCTTCGATTTAGGCGCAACTTACAAAGGTTTTGTTGGGGATTCTGCTATAACAGTTCCGGTTGGTGAAATATCGGACGAAGCAAAGAACTTATTGAAGGTGACTGAGGAATCTTTATTTGCGGGTATAAAAGCAGCGCAGGCCGGAAATCATCTTAATGATATATGTACTGCCATAGAGGAATCTATTTTGCCATCTAATTACTCCATTGTTACAAATTATGTTGGTCATGGTGTTGGCCGAGAAATGCATGAAGAACCACAAGTACCAAATTATCGATTAGCGTTCAAAGGACCTCGTTTACGACATGGCTTGGTTTTGGCTCTTGAGCCGATGGTCAATACGGGTGGGGCAGAGACAGTTGAGTGCGAAGATGGCTGGACGGTAAGGACTGCAGACGGTACTTTATCATGCCACTTCGAACACACTATTGCTATTCGAGAGGGTCAGGAAGCTGAAATCCTAACTTTGCCATGATGTTTGTAATATGAGGTATCTGAAATGAAAGTCCGTGCTTCTGTCAAACGTAGATGTGATAAGTGCAAAATTATACGAAGACACAGGCGTGTCCGCGTTATTTGTGAAAATCCTCGTCATAAGCAGCGGCAAGGATAAATAAGGAATTAAGGAAAAGGTGCGTTAATGGTTCGACTTTCTGGTGCTGATATTCCAAATGAGAAGCGTGTAGAAATAGCACTGACGTATATCCATGGGATAGGGCTTACAAGATCTCAATCGATTCTTGCAGGGACTGATATTTCCCCTGATGCTCATGCTGGAGATCTTACTGACTCAGAACTTGTACGTATCCGCGAATTTATCGAGAATAACTATCAGGTTGAGGGTGACCTCCGGCGTGAAGTTCGCCAGAACATAACTCGGCTTATGGAGATAAATTGCTACCGTGGTCAGCGCCATCGTAGAAATTTACCTGCACGCGGCCAACGTACTCGCACTAATGCTCGTCAACAGCGTGGAAAGCGACAAACGGTTGCTGGTCGTCGTCGCGCAACTGCTACAACTTAGGGACGGTAAATAAATGCCTAAACGTCGTGAGAAAAAATCTATTCCCCGTGGTCGGGCATATGTGAAAAGTTCGTTTAACAATACAATTGTTACGCTCACTGATCCTAATGGTAATGTGATCGCACAATCTTCATCCGGTGCGAATGGTTTTAGTGGTTCGCGTAAGAGTACCCCATTTGCTGCCCAACTTGCGGGTGAGACAGCAGCGCGGAAAGCTATGGATAATGGTATGCAAACTGTTGAGGTATATGTAAAAGGTGCAGGCAGTGGACGTGAGGCTGCTGTACGTGCGCTCCAAGCTACGGGGTTGAGTGTTACTGCTATTCGTGATGTAACACCGCTGCCACATAATGGGTGTCGTCCACGTAAAGAGAGAAGGGTCTAGTTATGGCTCGATATACAGGTGCTGTTTGTCGTCTTTGTCGCCGTCATGGTGACAAGCTTTATTTAAAAGGGGATCGCTGCTATACGCCCAAGTGTAGTTTTGAGAGGCGTCCTAATCCTCCAGGTCCACGACCAACACGTCGTCGTAAGATTAGTGATCGTGGTTTGCAGCTTCGTGAAAAACAGCGTGCTCGTGCTAGCTATGGTCTCTTGGAAAGGCAATTTGTCAGATACTACAATGAGGCGGTACGCCAGCCTGGGGTATCAGGATCAAATCTTGTTCGAATTCTTGAAAGTCGCTTAGATAATATTGTTTACCGTGCTGGTTTTGCTAATTCACGTAATCAAGCACGTCAGATAGTAAGACACGGATTAATTACGTTAAATGGCCGAAAAGCAGATATCCCTTCCATGATGCTTCGTGAAGGTGATGCTGTTGGATTTACTGAGCGAGGACAACGCAGTGAGTTGTTTGCAATTTCTAAGGATGGTATTGCTGCAAAGACAATACCTGATTGGTTAAATCTAGAAGTTTCTTCCATGAGTGTACGAGTTGGGGCCCCTCCTCTTGTTGCTCGTGGTGAAACACATAACTTTAATGAAAATGTCATTATCGAGTATTACTCCCGATAGGAGCTTTTTAAAATGTCTATAACCGGCTCATTAACAAATGATTCGCTTACTGAACTTTCAGATGAATATTCTGAAGTAGTAGTAGCGCCTGAGATACCAACATTTACTGTTGCTGATCAGACCAATGATTATGCGTGTTTTATTGCTGAACCACTGAAGCCTGGGTATGGCACAACTGTAGGAAATTCTCTCCGTAGACTTCTATTGAGTAGTCTAACCGGGGTAGCTGTTGGTTCGGTTCGTATCGATCAGGTGCAACATGAATTTTCAATGATTCCAGGAATGAGAGAAGATACAATTGAGTTTCTCCTTAATGTGAAGGAAATATGTCTTAAACCGATATCTTCGAAGCTAGGAACTCTTTCTCTGGATAAACAAGGACCTGGCGTAATTACAGCAGGTGATCTTCAAATTCCTGCGGATTACGAATTAGTAAATCCGGATTTATATCTAGGTACTTTGGATGAAGAAGATTCTCAAATAACTGCAGAATTCCATATTAAGTCCGGGAGCGGTTACTTACCTGCTACTGAAGTTGAAGATTTACCTATAGGCGTTATACCTGTGGATTGTATTTTCTCGCCAGTACGAAAATGCAATTTCCGTATTGAAAAAGTTCGTGTTGGGCAGTCTACAGATTATGAACGATTGGTTTTAGAGATCTGGACAGATGCGACTATTGAGCCACTTGTGGCTATTAGTAGAGCCTCTGATATCGTCATCGAGCAATTTTTAGCTATTCGTTCATTTACTGATCCTAAAGCCCCGGAGATTGATTTAGAAGCTGAGGTTATTGTTCCTGAGATAGTGGAAGTCGTGGTTGATGAAAAAGTGGATACTACAATTGAGACGCTTGAGCTTTCTGTTAGAACTTTCAATGCATTAAGGCGGAGCGGAATAAATACCGTAGGCCAAATCGTTGAACATTCAAAAGGGGAGTTGTTGAGTTTAAGAAACTTTGGGGAGAAAAGTTTTGTTGAATTACGTGAAAAACTTATCTCTGGTGGTTTTGCAGATCCTACATCGGAGGGAATTCAATCAGTTTTGCCTTCATCAGCTGGTGTTGGTTCTGCCGATCAGGGAGATGAAGATCTGTCTGCCTTAGGGAAGGCACTTAAAGCGGCTTTACGTGAAGCTGGTAATGATGAGCTCTTGAATGCAGATAATGAAGAATAGTTAATAAAGATGCGTCATCGAAAATCTGGTCGCCAACTTGGACGTGATAGTGCTCATAGAAGGGCGCTATATCGTAATCTTGTCACGGATCTTTTCCGACATGAACGAATCGTTACGACTTCAGCAAAGGCAAAGGAAATTCGTCCTATTGCTGAACGGATAATTACATTGGGGAAGAGGGGAAGCCTCCATGCTCGTCGGCAAGCATTAAGTTATCTCTTTGATCGTGATGTTGTTGCGCATGTTTTTGATGATATTGCTGTGCGAATGAATGAGCGTCCAGGTGGTTATTTGCGTATCACCCAGCTTGAGCCAAGAAAAGGTGATGGAGCTGCTATGGCCATAATTGAGACTGTAGATTACAGAGCTGGTGTAGATAATATGCCGGTAGAAGCAGAAGCAGAAGTAGAAGCAGAAGTAGAAGCAGAAGTAGAAGCAGAAGTAGAAGTAGAAGTAGAAGTAGAAGCAGAAGCAGAAGCAGAAGTAGAAGCAGAAGTAGAAGCAGAAGCAGAAGTAGAAGCAGAAGTAGAAGCAGAAGCAGAGGACGAGAGTGAGCGATAACAGTACAGCACGTTTTGCTGCGACAGTTAGTTATGATGGAGCTAATTTTTTTGGTTCGCAGCGCCAACTTGATGTGCGTACGGTTCAGGGTGAAATTGAATCTGTTGCTAGCGATTTATTTGAGATAATGACTCCAGTTTCACTTGCTGGTCGTACGGATTCAGGTGTACATGCATGGGGTCAGGTTGCATCGTTCAAGTCTGATACCGGCCTTCCAGTTGAGACTATTGAGCGTGCTCTCAATGCTCGTTTACCAGATGATATAGCTATTCGAAGCGTGCAAATTGTTCCTCAGGATTTTGATCCTCGTAGGTGGGCAAGAAGTCGTTGGTATCGTTATACATTGCTGGTAAGTGATAATAAAGCGCCTTTGCTCCGTAATTTTTCATGGCATATAGGTGCTGCTTTGGATATAGAGAATATGAGGAAAGCAGCGTCAATTTTAACTCAAGTACAGGACTTTCGTTCATGTTCGGGTCCGGTTGACCTAGGTCGTTCAACGATGAGAACTGTCACAAGTGCTGTATTTGCTAGTAAAGACTGTTGGCTATGGTTTGATATTACTGCTAACGCTTTTTTGCCACAGATGGTTAGACGTATTGTAGGGGCTTTAGTGCGGGTGGGAAGAACATCATTATCATTTGATGACTTTTCAGTACTTGTCAGGAACGGAGCAGTAGCATCCGTTGGCCCTGTTGCTCCCCCACATGGTCTCGCACTTCAAAGAGTTACATATAATGAGGGTTATCAATCATGACATCTACTATTCGAGGCAAAGCAGGAAATATTAGAAAGAAATGGCATGTTATAGATGCCACTGATAAGTCTCTAGGTCGTGTGGCTTCAGAGGTTGCTAGTATGATTTTAGGGAAACACAAACCCACCTATGAACCACATTTAGATGATGGTGATTTCGTCATTGTTATTAATGCTGCAAATGTTCGTATGACTGGTCGCAAGGCAGAACAAAATCGTTATTATCGGCATTCTGGGTATCCTGGTAATTTGCGTGAACGAACCTGGGGCGAGCAAATGAAACGTCGTCCGGAATTTGTTATTGAAAACGCGGTTTATGGGATGCTTCCGAAGGGTAGCTTAGGTCATCGCTTGCGAAGGCATTTAAAAGTATATGCGGGTTCAGAACATCCTCACCAGTCGCAGCTTAATGATAAACAAGAAGAGCCCGTATATGTGGCTAAAAAGCCTAAACGTCTTGCTCCTCTTGCTCCAATGGAAGTTCCAATGGAAGTTCCTCGATTGACACGTGCTCAAAAAATCGCAGCTTCTTTGGAAGAGGATGCAATAACGCGTGGTGAGAGTACAGAAAGATATGCTAATTTTGATGAGAAATCGGAAGAGCCCGAGGTACCTGATTCTTCTCGGGAAGATGATAAGGCGTCACCGGATCTCAATAATGCGTTAG
>CAWVTC010000022.1:0-16765 GCA_963933025.1 uncultured Dehalococcoidia bacterium
ACTTGCAAGGAGAGAGCTTCATTATGCATTTAAGGTTCTAACGGATCGGGTAGAAAAAATGTGGTTTATTGAAGGGGAAAATGACTTCAAACATCACCCGCACTTCTTTTTACGCGCACTCAAAGAACTCAATATTGGCTTTAAGCTAAAGTAGCAAGCGCTGGCTTAATGAGAAAAATAATTTCTGGTTGTTCAAGTACGCCAAGCTGGTTGCATTTTGGGAAATTTAGGATGAGCAATTGCTCTTAGATATTTAGATTTTTACTAAAACTCGACCAACTTGACGACCATTAATTATTAAATCTATTTCGTCTTCTAAATTTTCTAAATCCACTTCCTTTACAAGGTCATTTAGAGAAAGAGACCAATCTGATGCAAAGTGCTTCCAGATATCCTCTCTTTGCTCCACTGGTATTGTTACGGACTCTATGCCTAAAAGTGCTATTCCGCGAAGAATAAAAGGAAATACTGAAGATTCAAATTGTGCTCCTCCTACTAAACCACTGCAAGCAACAGCGCCAGTTGGATTTATCGCTGCTAGCATTGTCGGCAGGATTTCTCCCCCTACCATATCAACCCCAATATCCCAGGTACCTTTCCCGAGAGGCTTGCGTACATTTTTTTGGAAGTTTTCCCTCGACAGGATTTCTTTAGCACCTAAGGATTTTAAAAATTCATGTTGGGAATCTTTACCACTAATTGCAGTAACGCTTGAGCCTAAATGAGCAAGAAGCTTGACTGCTACAGAGCCAACTCCTCCAGTGGAGCCGCTCACAATTGATTTCGTATTTGTAATACCTCTAAAAGAGTCCAAGGCTTTAATTGAAAGACCTGCTGTCAGTCCTGCAGTTCCAAGAATCATAGAATCTTTTGCAGACAAACCAGAAGGTAACTTAATAGCCCAAGCGGCTGGCACGCGGATGTATTCCCCGAATCCACCTGCTGTATTCACACCTAAATCAAACCCAGTGACTATAACCTCTTCACCTTCAGAAAAAATAGTTTCTTTAGACTCTACTACGGTTCCTACAGCATCGACGCCAGGCGTATGTGGATAATTCCTAGTCACCCCAGGAAATCCTCTTGCAGACATTGCATCTTTGTAATTTAAAGATGAATATTGCACTTTTATTAGAAGATCTCCTTCTGGGAGATCGGAGACATTTTTCTCGACTATGCGAAGAGAATTTCCAGTATCTGTCTTTGAGGATTCGAGTGCTTTATAGTTTTTTTTCATTTTTAAGTTATGAATCTGAAACTAGATCAAATTTACGTGTTCGAGTATTTAAAATCCAATTTACACAAAATATTTTGTTCATCCTGTTTTATTGTCAAGATCTTTAAGGGCTAGATCGGCACCTGTGCCAGCTAATCGTAAGACATTTTTAATTTCGACTAATCGTAAATCCTTATGATCTTCATCAGCTTCTATTTCAATCAATTCTAGATTTCCATTAGGATCTTCTTCAACAAATAGAATTAAACCATCCTTTGAGAAGCTAGCATTAGATGGCGTTTGATTGGTGATAGCCCATCCAGTAGTACTCAGCTTTTCTACTGCATCAGAGAACTTGACTTTGTTAATTATGTGGTTTGGGCTTTCACTTTCCGATCCGGATTTCCAGAAATCAATTAATAGCGTTTTTATGAGTTTTCGATAGTTTGCCATTTATTGATAACTGTAAGCTCTTGCCACCCACTTAGCGAACTTCTACTACTCTATAACGTTGGTTTGGTTGTGGCTCTATAGTGTATTTTTTCCCGTACCGAGCTTCAATAATATTGTTGCGTTGGGTGGCAGGAGTTCGGTCCGGCCATACTAGGTACTCCACCTCACATTTAGTTATGCGATGTTCTGTAGCTTGTATGTCTTTTACATCACTCAAATCAGTATTAATTTGAAAGTAAGCAACTTCCCCTCGATATATCGTGTTATTAATGATATCAACAGCACTTGCGTAACTCTTCACCACGAGTTTGCCTGATGATGAGTAGAATTTTGTGCGAGCTCGTATGAAGTAAAGGCTTTCCAGTTTTCCGCTGACATATTCTACTTTTCCAACTATTTCGAATTTTTGAGTACCCTGCTTTTGCGCACACTGGAAAGTATCAGTTTTGAAAACGATATCGTACGGATTACTATCCTCGCATCGAAAAATACTTCCAGCGATAATGAGTCCGACTAGAGCAAAAATAGGGAGTAGTCCCTTCCATCGATACCTCTTGATATAGTGTCCTACTAAACGTCCAATTAAAATGGGTGCCTTAATAGCTCCATATATGCATAACTGTAATAGATATTTATAAATAGAAAGAAAGAAAAATATGGTATCACCTAGTCGATAGAGTGCGTTCTTGGTGTAAACACTCTATACCTAGGTGCGTAACTGTAAACCTTTGATGGTTTTTTAGGTGCGAGGGGATAGCTATCCGTAGGTAAGATGACTATCACGAATCCTGGTTTTGTTGTTTGTGATAAAAAATGGGTAACTTAGTGGGAACTACCTATAAACAGGAGATGGTAGAAGCCCATCCCCTGTATCGCGAACATATAAACATGTCAAAATTCATCAAACAGCTATGTTCGCGTTAGATGACTCCGAGCGTTCGGCGTCATCTTCTTAAAGATTGAACTATGAATTCGTGTAGTGCAATAAATTTTTCCAGATTAGATATTTAAATACGTAACCACTTTAAGAGCGTACCTCCCAAATATGCTAAATAATTTAAAATGAGCAGGTGCTAGTCAGCGCTGAGTTAGCCCACTCTATATCAATAGTGACACCAAAAAAAGATGCTAGAGAAAGGGTACCCTCAAATCGCGGAAAAGTATTATGTTACTCGTACTACTACTACTACTACTACTGCGACTAGTATGGGAATCCAGAACCAAAAAGGCATGCCAGCTCTATCTGGTAGGTATTTCTTCATATCCCTGTCCTACTGATAGATAAATTTCCATATCTAAGTGCTATTTAAACACCTAATTTTCGTAAAAAAGCTTGATTGTTGGGTTCACGGCCTAAAAAGTCCTTAACTAGAGTGTCTCCATCTACCGAACCACCACGCTCCAAAATAGTTTTTCGGTAAAACGCCCCAAGTTCTTTATTTAAGGGTCCTGCTTCAGCGAATCGTGTGTACATATCTTCGCCAAAAACTTGGGACCAAAGGTATCCATAATATCCTGCATCATATCCAAATAAATGACCGAATCCAGATTGAAAGTGGGTTCCTTCTGGAAATGGAAAGCCAGTTATTTTATGTAATTCTCGTGCAGTTTTAGTACTATCACCATCGAATTTTTCTGAGTGGTAGGTGAAGTCTAAATTTGCAAAGAAAAGTTGCCTTTGAGTCGTAACAGCTGAGCTTAATTGCCGAGCAGCAATCATTGCAGTTAGAAGATCTTCTGGGATTGATTCACCCGTTTCAAAGTGAAAGGCAAATTTTTTTAAAACATCACGATTCCAGACCCAGTTTTCTAGCATTTGAGATGGTGCTTCAACAAAATCACGCTCAGTTCTGGTTCCACTAAAACGTAAATAACGAGATTTCGTTAAAGTTTGATGTAGGATATGCCCGAATTCATGAAATAGTGTGACGACCTCGCTATGTCGCAACAAAGATGGAGTTGAGTCTGTTGGCTTTGTGAAATTTGCAACTATTGCACTAATTGGACGTTGGTATACTCCATTGTCCAGTTCACGCCCGCTTCGCAAAGTAAATGCTGCTGCATGACCATATGTATTTGGTCTGGGAAAAAGGTCCATGTAGAAGCGCGCAAAAACTTCTTCACTACCGGATTCCACAATATCGTAAGCAAGAACGTCTTTATGCCAACGTTTTGCATTCGGAGCTTCTATAAATTTCACGGCTAGTAGTTCTTGGCAGATCTCAAATAAGCCGTCTAAGCAAGCATCCAATTGGAAATACTTAGCCACTTCGAATTCATTTATTGAATATTCAGATTCCAATAGAAGATTGTGACAATAACGCCAATCCCAAATATTCACCTCTTGGCTACTGCCATCTTCTTGCTTTGCGATAGTCAGCAAATTTCGATCTACTTGTGCTTTTTCTTGGATCTTTTGCTCTAGGTCAGTCAGGAATTCTGCAACCCTTTCTGGTTTTTTAGCCATTCGAATTTCAAGTATGTATTCTGCCCAAGATTTATAGCCCAAAAGTTTTGCGATTTTTTTCCGTACTGAAAGAGCCTCTTCAAGAACTAAAATGTTTTCGTTTCCTCCTTTAAGCTGGTCCTTTAGGAAGAGTTCCTTTCGTGCTTTTTCCGACTTTGCATTAGAAAGAAAGGGATGCAATTCTGGATAATCGAGAGAGACACGATAAAGTTCTTTATTTTCCTGATGTTCTTTTTGTAATCCTTCGATGTATGTTTCAGGGAGGCCCTCAAGTTCGTCATATTCGATAAAAATAGCATCGTCGTATTCATTAATGTTTTGCTGGAAGGTTACTCCTAGCTCAATTAGCCGATCGAATAGTTCTCTAAGTTGCGTACGCTTTTCTTTAGGTAAGTCGAAACCATTTCTCTGGTAATCGTTCAGGATATGGTCAATCAATCGTTGTTGTTCTGCATTTAGTAGCTCGTGATTATTGGTGTATTGTTGGATAACATCGAAAATATCTTCTCGGAAAGATAAATTAAGTAGATATTGTTCTAGTTTTGCTTCCCAGTCGCGAGCTGCATTTCGAACATTTTCATTTTCTGCAACATAAGCCATAAAGCCATATTGTCCAGCTGCTTGTCCTATATGATCTTGTGCTGACTCAAGTGCTTCGATGGTATTTACAAATGTTCGTTTGGTGTCCAGGACACCAATGATTTTCGTGATTTCCTTGTCACATTCCTGAATTGATTTGGCGCATGCTTCTTCGATATTCAGTACAGTGAGAGTACCGAAATCTGGTCCCCACTCGTTATTCATGTGTCCTCTATGTTTTTATTTGTCTCGATTATCTTGTCAGCCAAGCAAACTTCTGTGGTTTTCGTTGAGCTTTGGGATCAATCATGATATTAACGATTGTAGGCTCATCCATAGCTATTGCTTTGTCGAGGGTAGTTTTTAATTCTGAGGAATCCGTGACATAGAACCCTTTCCCCCCAAAAGCCTCAATGATTTGTTCGTAATGTGCGTTGGGTGTGTATGCACCTGGTGGTATGCGATCTGGATCAAGTTTTGATGGTCCCCCACCAATTCCATTGTTATTAACAATGATGAAAGTAATGGGGAGTTGATAACGACAAGCGGTCTCTACTTCCATGGCACTAAAGCCAAACCCCGAATCACCTTCTACTGCTACAACCTTTTTCTCGGGATGTACTATAGCAGCAGCGATTGCCTGTCCGAGGCCAACACCCATTGTCCCGAACGTGGCAGCGTCTAATCGATGCCTTGCGTAATAGTTTGGTAGTACGGTTCGGCCGATATCCATCGTGCTAGCACCTTCACTAGAGATGATTGCATCTCTAGGTAAAGCATCTCTAACAGCTCCAAGTACATGGTAGTAGTTCATTGGTGAAGAATCATCAGCTTCCATAGCTTGCACGGATTGGACATTTTCTTCGGCTTTTGCTTGAAGCTGTGTCCACCAGGTTGTTTCTTGGGGGTAAGACCAGGGGGATTGTTCAAGCACAGCATTAATTTGTCCCATGACTGCTTTTGCATCACCGACAAGACCGACTTCAGCGGGTACATTTGTCCCAATTTCTTCTGGTGAGATATCCAATTGAATAACTCGTACATTTTCGTTAAATCTTGGTGGTAATCCAAAATGCATGATCCAATTCAGGCGTGCACCTACAAGGAAAACTAGGTCTGTTTCTTGTAATGCAGTAGAACGTGCTGGTGCTATTGACAATGGGTGGTCATCTGGAATAACACCTTTACCCATGGGAGATGCTAAAAATGGTAGTTGTGTTCGTTCAATAAAATCACGTACTTCTGTTTCAGCATGTGCATAGGCCGCCCCTTTTCCTACTATCACAAGTGGACGTTCTGCCGTTTTTAAAGATTCAATTGCTTGTTTAACTAAAGATGGGTCTGCAAATGTTCGTGGTGGTTCAGGGCAAAGCTCTTTGAATTCCACAGTCTCTTCTGGGACCTCTGCCGAGATCACATCATTGGAGAGATCAAGGTAGGCAGCTCCAGGTCGTCCATACATGGTTGCCCTGATTGCTTTCTCAATGTAGAACGGAACGCGTTCAATATTTTCTGGCCTATGTGCATATTTCACGAACGGTCGTGCTGCTTCTATTTGTGGAGCTTCCTGGAAAGCACCTTGTCCATCTTGGTATGCATCCGGCGCTCCGCCAAGCAAAAGCATTGGCCAGCAGTTAGACCATGCATTAGCTAAGCCAGCAATTCCGTGTACCATCCCTGGTCCTGAAACAGTTAGACATACACCTGGTCGTCCTGTTAAGTAACCAACAGCTGCTGCAGCGTAGCTGGCTGCTTGTTCATTACGGAATCCAAAAAAACGTATGCCTTCACGTTGGGCAGCTGAAGCAATGCCCTGTACGGGGAAGCCAACGATTCCAAACATGTTATCGACACCTTGTTGCTTAAGGGCTCTTGCTATTACTGTTGCCCCGTTAATTGTTCCAGTTTCCGCCATTACAAAGCTCCTTAACTATGTGCTTATGCGCATCATACTCGAAGTAATAGGATTGCTCCGAATGAAATTATAAGTCTCTTAACAGTTTGCCTGAACTAATTGTCGATACCTTTCTCAAGTAGTTCGTTTAATTTTTCATCTGGTGTTTCCACAAGTGCCTGTACCCAACGATGGAATAGTTGTCCTCCATTTTCGTTTCTGCCGAACATAGACACTTCTTTTGCCCCAGTTGCCAAGTTACGTTGCACACGCTTGCCAGTGTAGTAGTCTTCTTCGCCTACTACATAGCTCATGAATTTCATGTGATCTTCAAGCTCTTTCTCTTCTCCCTCTGGAACTGGTTCAGGCCTTGTAAAGTTCTGAATCGTGTGGGATTCTGTTACAGATTTTCCAGGAAACATCATTGAGACCATATAGCCGGTACTAGGTGTTCCAGCAATAGAGATGTTTGGGAAAATTGTCCACACACCACCTGTAATATCATCGGTATTCCATTGATCCTCTGGGATATCTGCGAGACGCTCGTGACCTTTTGGTGAGGACACACGCACGTGAGGTCCCCATGCGTAGTAATCAGCTTGGTAAGGTCCATCCGGGCCGAAGGTGTTGCGATGAAGGATTGGGACGTGATAAAAATCACGATATCCGTCGTAGGCGACTTTCCAGTTAGGACCATCCAGTGGTTGTTTTCCAGCTACTACGTGGTCCTTGAATCCGAGGTGATCCAGTACATCTGCGTAACCACTAAGAAATGTATCGATGTCTACGTCTGATGTGGGGTTTAATGTCACCCAGATTAATCCTGCTCTTTCTGCAACAGGTAAAGGGGTTAATCCAAATTTTTCTTTGTCAATCTCTCCGAAGTTGCTATCGTCAAAAACACTTTGTAAGTTGCCTTCTAGGTCATAAAGCCATGCATGGTAAGGACAACTGAAGTCTTTGGCTTCACCACATCCCTCGTCAACGACAATTGCCCCTCTATGGCTACACATGTTTACAAAGGCTTTTATTTCACCTTCAATTGTTCTTGTTATTAAGACAGGAACTCCGGCAACTTCCATGGATTTATATGAACCAATTTCTCTTAGCTCGTCAGTGAAGGCTAAGGCCAAGGGAAGCCTCTTGAATATACGTTCAACTTCAAGCTCCCACTGCTCAGGATCTATATAACGTTCTGTGGGTACTTCTAAAACGCTCGGAGCCAAATCTAAATTGCCTGACATGGCATTTTCGATTTCCCGTCTGGTGATCTCCATTAGTTGTTCTCTACCACTTATAGTTGTCATTGTTTTCGTCCTAGTAAGAATCAAGCGTATCTATGACCAGAGGTCCCTTTGATTTTAAGCTATATCTAAACAGATTGTCCAAATCGATTGCTTTACACACACGGTTCAAGGTTTTAGTAGGCTTTTTTATGTTTAGTCTCCCGCCGCTGGCATTCCTCCTTTACAATATTGATACTTTTATTTAGGAGAATAAAATGCCTACAGATGCTCGTGTCGTAGTTTGTCCAGCTGGTCCAGGACCACTTGAGATTCATGATATTGCTTTGCCAGATCCCAGTCCCTATCAGGTAGTTGTAAAACAATTTGCTAGCGGAGTTTGTCACTCTCAGCTGCACCAAATGCATGGACCAAGACAGAGCTCTGCTGTGCTTGGCCATGAATCTACCGGGGTTGTTATAGCCGCTGGGAGTGAAGTAAAACATGTGGCAGAGGGTGACCATGTCATGGTTACCTGGGTTCCTCGAGATCCTAATACCACTCGTAAGCCTGATGCTGTGACATTACAACTTAATGATGGTTCGGTTGCTCATTCACAAGGCGTGTTTACTTGGGCTGATATAACACTTGTCGACGAGCAGTTTGTTGTTGCTTTACCTAAAGATGCGCCTATCGATGTTACAGCGATCATTGGTTGTGCTGTGATGACAGGCTCAGGAGCTGTTTATCATACTGCTGCAGTTCGTGAGGGTGAGAGTGTGGCTGTATTTGGGGTTGGAGGAGTTGGTCTTTCTGCGATCGCAGCAGCCGCAGTGATTGGTGCTAATCCAATAATTGCAGTTGATCTAAGTGAGGAAAAGCTCAGATTTGCAGAAAAATTTGGTGCAACTATTGGTATAAACGCTTCCGAATGTGATCCTGTTGAACGTATTCGTGAACTAACTCCCATGCCAGAAGGGACAACTTCATTTGGTGCTACAGCAGCTGGGGTTGATTATGCTTTTGATTGCATAGGTATTAAGCAAACAATGGAACAGATTTTGCCAGCGGTGCGTCCTGGTATGTTGGGACATACCTCAGGCGGTATGGCGGTTCTAGTGGGGGTTCCCCAGACGAATGTCGAAATTGATGCAAGAGATCTTTTGGTTAATGAGAAAAAATACATAGGATCCATCGGTGGTTCTTGTCGGCCTGATAGGGACTTTCCAATGTTTTTGCGTTGGTTTAATGAGGGAGATCTTCTTCTTGATGATCTTGTGACTGAACGGTATACACTTGATCAAATTAACGAAGCAACTGATGCATTAGCTGCTGGAAAAATTTCAGGACGTTCTATTTTGGAATTATAGAAATAGTTATTGTGTTGATTAGTATCTTAGAATCAACGTAATTTAAACAGAAGATGCTATCATCTCCGGAGACAAATGGACTTTGTATCTTTTTGGAGTTTGTTAATTAAAGGATTTATATGCAAGAGATTACTTATCTCGCCCCTACATCGCTTGGAGATGTATATGAGGCGCTCGCAGATGGGAAAAAGAGTGTTTTACTCGCGGGTGGTACTGATATCATCATTCAATTACGTGAGGGGCGTTCTGATGCCGAACAGGTCATTGACCTAAAACACATTCCAGAATTAACGCAATTTGCGTTCAATAGTTCTGGAGATTTAGAAATTGGTGCTGCAGTTCCGTTCGCAGAGATCTATGAAAATGCTGAAGTAATCGAACGGTTCCCAGCACTTATTGATTGTGCAACGCTTGTAGGTGGGGTACAGATTCAGAGCCGAGCTGGTTTTGGTGGCAACCTATGTAATGCTAGTCCCGCTGCTGATACATCACCAGCCTTGATTGCACTCAGTGCAATCTTACGCATTGGTTCTGCAAATACAGTTCGTGAATTAGCTGTAGAAGAATTTTTCTTATCCCCAGGGCAAAATGCTCTCGAGGAGGGCGAGGTGCTTTTACAGGTTGTCATACCGAACGCAGGTACCAATTCAGGTGCTTATTTTCATCGTTTCATTCCACGTAATGAAATGGATATTGCTGTGGCAAATGTTGGTGTTAGTCTTTCGTTGAATAATGCTGGTGACCTTATTGAGGATGCCCGTGTAGCGATTGGTGCGGTTGCTCCTACTCCGCTCCTTGTTAGTGCTGCAGCTGAAGCGCTAATAGGAAAAGAACCTAATGTAGAGGCATTTTCTGCTGCTGGGGATGCAGCTGCAGCTGCTGCTAAGCCAATTACAGATATGCGTGGGTCAGCTGCCCAGCGTGTACATCTCAGTCGTGTTTTAACAGTGCGCGCGTTAGAACGAGCGCTAGAACGTAGTAAGGGGAATTAAGAATGGCAGGACGTCGTACTCAGGTACAAACAAAATTAAATGGTGAAGAAACTGATTTTCTATGCGAGCCACGTCAAAGTTTGCTTGAGGTTCTGCGTGATGAACTCGGCCTGACTGGTACTAAAGAAGGTTGTAACAATGGCAATTGTGGCGCATGTAGCGTTTTGGTAAATGGTAGAGTTGCTAATGCATGTTGCGTTCTTGGTGTTGAAGCAGAAGGTGCTGATATTACTACTATTGAGGGAATTGCTGATGGTGATAAGTTACATCCTCTTCAGCAAGCTTTTCTTGAAGAAGCGGCGTTGCAATGTGGTATTTGTACACCTGGATTCATAGTATCTTCGAAAGCCTTGCTCGACAGCGAACCTGAACCAAATGAAGAACGAGTTCGCTTTTGGTTAGCTGGGAACCTATGTAGGTGCACGGGCTATGACAAAATTGTTCGAGCAGTTCTAAAAGCAGCTAATACAAGTGATAACGAATAAAAAAAACCTCAAAAAAGGAGATTTCAATGACTACTGTAGAAAAACCTAATTATAAAGTAATAGGGACGCGTCCTATTCGCCCAGACGGTGTTGAAAAGGTTACCGGCAAGGCATTATATGGTGCTGATATAGATCTTCCGGGCTTGGTATACGGCAAGGTTTTACGAAGCCCACATAGCCATGCACGAATTGTTTCGATAGACACCGCAGAGGCAGAAGCATTTCCTGGAGTACTGGCTGTTATGACGCATGCCGATCTCCCTATCGCAATTGCAGGTGAATCTGATGATGCTGCTGCTAATGTCCTTGCAAACGAGAAAGCTTTGTATCGAGGTCATGCTATTGCAGCTATTGCTGCCACTAATTTGCATGATGCCGAAGCTGCACTTGCCAAGATCAAAGTCGATTATGAAGTTTTGGCTCCTGTTTTAGAAGTGCGTGATGCTATGTCTGATGGTTCCCCCATCCTTGATGAAAATCGTCGTACAAAGACGCTGGCTGGTTCTTCTGAAAAGCCTACAAATATCGCATCGCACAATAAGCTTGAAGGCGGTGATATTGTAGCTGCGTTTGCTGATGCTGACATGACTGTCGAGCGTGAGTTTGTTACGCGTATGGTACATCAGGGTTATATAGAGCCCCATAATGGGACTGCTAATTGGAATGCTGATGGCACACTCACTGTTTGGACGAGTACCCAAGGTGCGTTTGCCGTACGTTCCCAATTAGCCTCTCTTCTTCGTACTTCTGTATCAAAAATCCGTGTCATACCTATGGAGATAGGTGGAGGATTTGGAGGGAAGATAGGTTTATATCTAGAACCTCTCGCTGCTGTTTTATCTCGTCGTACTGGTCGACCAGTAAAACTAACCATGGAGCGTGCTGCTGTTTTTGAGGCCACTGGTCCGACTAGTGGTGGCTGGATAAAGGCAAAGCTTGGCACAAAAGATGGAAAAATCACTGCTGCTGAGGTCACAATGGCATACGAGGCTGGAGCTTTCCCTGGTTCGCCCGTCATGGCTGGTGCGATGTGTATGCTTTCCCCTTATGAGGTTGAAAACTTTTCTATAGATGCCTATGACGTTGTGGTTAATAAACCAAAAGTAGCTGCATATCGTGCCCCTGGCGCCCCCGCTGCTGCTTTTGCTATTGAACAACTCGTCGATGAGCTTGCTTCTCAGGGAGCTATTGACCCGTTGAAGTTTAGACGTGAAAATTCTGCTCGTGAAGGATCGAAACAAGTTACTGGTGTGACTGTTCCTCGTATAGGGCATGAGGAAACCCTTGATGCTGCTCTTGCCTCTGAACACTATAATGCGCCGATTGAAGGTCCTAATCGTGGTCGTGGCGTAGCGAGTGGCTTTTGGTTTAATGCAGGTATGCAGTCTTCAGTGGTTGCTTCTGTGAACCCTGACGGGACAATTAATCTCATTGAGGGTTCGACTGATATTGGTGGTAGTCGAGCTTCTCTCTCTATGCAACTCGCAGAGACTCTGGGAATTACATATGACGAAGTAAGGCCTATTGTTGTTGATACTGATTCCATTGGTCATAACGATGTTACTGGAGGTAGTCGTACTACTCATGCTACTGGTGAAGCCGTCTATAAAGCAGGGTTAGATATTCAGCAACAAATGATTACTCGTGCTGCTTCTCTTTGGGCTTGTGATGAATCTGACATCAATTATGTTGATGGTTCAATTGTTCATGTTAGTGATGATGACAAGAATCTTACTTTTGCAGAGATGGCATCTAAGCAAATGGAAACTGGCGGTCCTATGCAAGGCAAGGGTACTGTCATGTCGAGAACACCAGGGGCTGCTTTTGGCGTACATATAGTTGACGTTGAGGTTGATCCTGATACTGGGAAAATCGATATATTGAGGTATTCCGTCGCGGAAGATGTTGGCACTGCTATTCATCCTTCTTATGTCGAGGGGCAGCTCCAAGGTGGTGCTGTTCAAGGTATAGGATGGGCTTTAAATGAGGAATACTATTATGGCGAAGATGGGCGTATGGAAAATAGTAGTTTCCTTGATTATCGAATGCCCACAACTTTAGATGTTCCAATGATTGAAACTATTTTAGTTGAAGTGCCTAATCCAGGTCATCCTTTTGGTGTTCGTGGTGTTGGTGAATGTCCAATAGTTCCACCACTTGCTGCTATTGCTAATGCAGTTCATGACGCAACAGGTCATCGTTTCACGGAGCTTCCTATGTCACCCCGACGCGTACTAGAAGAATTGCATGATATTCGGTAGGTGTTTTAGAGATACAACGGAGGATTTATGAGTACAAGTCATACTTTTATTGGAGCTTCTGGTACTGAGTACTCTTACGAGATTTTTTCAGTAGAGGATGCCATTGACGCTGTTGCAGGTAATTATATTGTTTTGGGACGATGGATGGGTGGCGATTATAATCCTATCTATGCCGATGAAGCATCAGATATTAAGGGTGCGGTAACTGGGAACCATGAATCCTGGGGTTGTTTTCTTGAGAATCGTATGACGCATGTTGCGATTCATGTGGATAATGAAGATAATCCTCAATCTCGCCAGGATGAGGTGGCTGATCTTGTGGCTGGCTTAAAGCCGACATGCAATTAAATAAACGCTAGCTTTAGGGCCTCTACAAAAGCAGAAGTGTTGCTCTGTTTGTAATTAGGTTTTGCATTGCCAAAGGCATTATTCCATGGATGCCCAAGTTGTTCCTTGTTTCAGATCAACTTTTAAAGGAACAGCTAAATTCATACTTGAGGGCATAACTCTTTTTAGCATTGCCTTAATGGTTTCTATTTCTTGCTCGGGGCATTCATAAATAAGTTCATCATGTACTTGAAGGATCATTTTGCTCTCTAATGTTTGTTCTAATACCTCATTGTGTAGTCTGAGCATTGCTATTTTTATGATATCTGCAGCCGTTCCTTGAATAGGCATATTTATTGCTTCACGCTCCGTGGCACTTCTTACTTGGAAGTTGCGATTTAAGATTCCTGGTAAGTAACGGCGACGACCGAGTAATGTTTCGGCGTAGCCAGCTTTTCTTGTGCTTTCTAGAGTTTGCTCTTGCCATTGCTTGATACCGGGATATTGCTGGTAGTACGTTTCTATAAAATCACCGGCATCAGATCGTGAGAGACCCGTTCTACTACTTAATCCAAATTCGCCCATTCCATAAATAATGCCGAAATTGATCATTTTTGCTGTATCTCGCATTTCTCGTGTCACATCTTTTTGACGTACTGAAAAAACTTTTGCAGCAGTTGCAGTATGTATGTCCTGATCGTTCAGAAATGCATCAATTAAGCCTTTGTCTCCAGATATGTGTGCTAATACACGTAGTTCGATTTGGGAATAATCAGCACCAACAAGTTGTGCATTTTTTGTTGTGTTTGTATGAAAGGCTTGACGTATTTCACGTCCTATTTCTGTGCGAACAGGAATATTTTGCAAATTGGGATTTGCACTAGAAAGTCGTCCGGTAGTAGTTATGGTTTGTTGAAAGTCTGAATGGATACGACCATCTTGTAAGACGGTCGAAGGTAGTGCATCTAAGTATGTTGATTTTAATTTTGCGAGCTGTCGGTATTCAAGAATATCATCGATGATGGGATGTGTTATACGTAAACCCTCAAGAGCTCTTTGGTCAGTGCTATAGCCTTGTTTTAGTTTTCTTGTAGGCGGGAGACTTAATTTTTCAAAAAGAATCCCACTCAATTGTTGGGGACTGGCTATGTTAAATTCTTGGTCTGCAAGTTTATAAATTGAGATACTCAATACTTCAATTTCCTTTGTAATTCTTTGGGATAGTTCATAAAGCACTGAGTTATCTAAGGCAATACCTGCTTGTTCCATACTGAAAAGTACTGATACAAGAGGGAGTTCAAGCGTTTCGTAGAGGTTTTCTAGTCCTTGGCTTTTTAGATGGGTAGCGCAGACCTCTTTAAGTTTTAATAGGGCTGTAACTTGTGCCGCTGCAAGCTCACCTGTTTTTTCATCTAGTGTTTCAGGAAGGGTTATTGATTTGCGACCTTTTCCAGTAAGTGTGCTTACTGAGGGTATTGTGAGCGTTAATTGTTCGCTTGCAAGTTGTTCTAAATTTTTTGCAGTTGAGCCTGTAAGAAAGGAAATAATTTTAATTTCATCAGTAATACCGAGTAACTTAATACCATAGTTGTTAAGTTGATGCATAAGATATTTGGCTTCATAAGTTACCTTAGCTATCTCAGGATTTTCTAGTATCGGACCTAATATACTTTTGACGATTTCTGGTTGTAATTGGCGGTTAATATCTTCAATTCGTGGAACATGGCCAAGTGGTATATACCAGGCTTTATCTGGGGTAGTTGCGATGGCAATCCCTAAAATTGTTTGGTGTGATGGTTCACCTGTCGTTGATATGGAAATTATTGAAAACTTCTGGGTATCTAAAAGTTCTGTACAGAGTTCATTCAAAGTATCTTTGGTTCGAACAATTTCGCAATTTATAGGCGTTTCTATAGTTTGTTTAATAGGTACTTGACCAGAAAAATTTGGTATTCGATTAATCAAGCTGTGAAATTCCAACTCATTAAAAAAAGATATAACGTTTTGTTGATCAAATTGTTTTAATTCGCATGAATCAAAATCAAAATTTATAGGGACATTTTTTACAATTGTTACGAGAGATTTATTTGCTAGTGCTAACTCTTCAGAATCTATTAATTTATTCCTCACTGTTTGTTGTGAAATGTCATCAATGTTTTTATAGATAGACTCTACTGATCCAAATTCGTTGATCAGTTTCGTTGCCGTTTTATCGCCAATCCCTTTTATGCCTGCAATGTTGTCACTCGTGTCACCTCGTAATGCTTTGTAATCGATCATGTATTTGGGCGGGAATCCATAGCGTTCTGTTGCTTTCATCTCATCATATTTCACAGTGTCTCGTTGGTAAGGTCGGAACATAAAAAGATTTACATTCGGTTCGATTAGCTGTACGAGGTCGCTATCAAGAGTTGCAATCCAAGTTTCAATATTGTTACTGGCTGCTTGTGAAGCAATTGTACCGGCTACATCATCTGCTTCATACCCAAGCAATTCATAGATAGGTATCGAAAAAGCCTTTAACAATTCTTTAACTCGTTCCATTTGGGGGATCAACTCTGGAGGGGTTGGTTTACGTGTTGCCTTGTATTCTGGGTACATCTCATGGCGAAACGTTTTTCCTTTTGCATCCCAGGCAGCGCAAAGATGTGTTGGTGCGAGTTGGTCAATCACTCTTAGTAATGATTCTGCATAGCCATATGTCGCAAATGTTAATTCGCCTTGACTAGTTGTCATGGGATTCGGTTGTTTACCCAGAGCAAAGAACGCTCGAAAAAGGATGCCGTGTGAATCTAGGATTAATAGTCTTGGTTTTTCCTCAGTCATTTTCCCTCATTATGATTATAACCGTCACCGGCACCACTTTTTCTATTCATATCGTTATACTTCTGGATTACAAAGGGATTGGTGATAATTTGCGATTACGTACAGAGCTTTGCAAAACATTGAATATTCAGTATCCAGTAATGCTTGCAGGTATGGGTCCAGTTGCTGGTGGTAGCGTTGGTCCTGTTGCAACTGCTGATTTAGCTGCAGCAGTGTCTAATGCTGGAGGCTTGGGTGTGCTGGGTGGAACAGGTTATTCTCCAGATCGGCTCCGTGAAGAAATTCGAAAGGTGCGATCGCTGACATCTAAACCTTTTGGGGTTGATTTGCTTCTCCCATCGAATTACATGTCTGGTGCAGAGAAAAAAACAAAAAATTTAAAAGAACTTGTTCCTGATGAATTAAAGAATGGACTAAAAGAAATTCTTGAAAACTTAGGTGTTCCTTGGGTTGAGGCACCAGTAGAACCGACAACACAACGTGAGCCTGGTTCTGGCCGTTCAGATGGGCAAATGGAGGTTGTAATAGAAGAAAAAATTCCGGTTTTTGCTTCTGGTCTTGGCAGTCCTGCTCAATGGATGGATCGTCTACATGCAAATGGTATTTTTGTCTTATCTCTAGTAGGAAATGTTCGTAATGCGCGGCATGTTGCCAATAGTGGTGTTGATGCAA
>CAWVTC010000023.1:0-16717 GCA_963933025.1 uncultured Dehalococcoidia bacterium
GTCCAATAAGGCCAAAAATCCATCCTTGAGTATCGTTCAGCCCAACTCCGCCTATACGAGAGACTCCATATAAAAGCGTCCCAAGCCCACTTGCAGCCAAAATAAATCCAGGAAAATCAAGTTTTCCTGGATTATCATCCTTCCATTCTTTAAGAAGTAAGGTGGCTGCAAATATCCCTGCAATTCCCACGGGAATATTAACAAGAAAAATCCACTGCCAAGAAAGATGATTAAGAATTATACCGCCCAATAGCGGCCCACTTGCTGGCGCAATGGTTGTAGGTATAACGATTAAGGCAGATGCTTTAGATCTTTCATTAGGTGGGAATGCTCTAAACACAAGTGCGGTTCCCACTGGGGTAAGTAACCCACCAGCAGCACCTTGCACTAATCTAAAGAAGATCAGAGATTCTACATTCCAAGCAAAGGCGCATAGTGCTGAACCCAATGTGAAAAGAGCTAGTGAGATTATGAACAATCGTTTCATTCCGAATTTATCGCCTGCCCATCCGCTAATTGGTATGCAAACTGCAAGCGCGACTAGGTAGCCAGTAAGAACCCACTGAACTTGACTAGGGCTTGCATGTAGTTCGGTCGATAAAACGGGGATAGCAACATTTACGATTGTAAGATCGATCAAGTTCATAAAGAGGCCAAACACACTTACGAGGGCAACTATATATTTATACTCAAGACGCATTCTTAACCTCAGAAAATATGTACTTAGGAGTGTTGCGGTTTTTCATCTAAGTGCTCGCTAGTGTTGTCTACAACTGAAATCAAAACTTCATTGAGACCTTTGAAAAATTGAGAAATTAGTAATCGCATAGATACGCCCATAATACGACCGCCTAAACCAAGAAATCCCCCTTGGACTGTAACATCACCGCGATATTCTAGGAGTGTACCTTCATCATCCTTACTAAAAGTAATACGGCCATCAGCCGCAGCACTTCCAGGACCGCCTGCCCCGGTTATATGGAGCCAATAGCTGTTTGGCCATTGTTCATCTCGTACACGTGCCTCTCCGCGATATGTTCCAATCAAGGTGTTTTGGAAACGGACTTCTAGCTGTCCGAATATAATTGTAAATCTTATTTCCCAACGGTCTTCGTTTTCATTTTTGTGAATTTCAGTGAAGGAAGGTAGTGCTTGCTGGAGAATCCAAGGATCTCTCAGCAATTCCCACAATTCCTCTGGCTTTAGGGAGAATCGTTGCGTGCCTTCGAGTTCCATTTTTTTTCCGATTGATGAACTAGCTGTCTTTGAGGTCTATGCTACTCGTTAAGTAGTTGCTTGTCGTAGGAGGTTGGTAATGCTTGAACGATTTAAAGTGCCTGATGAAATTGCTGTCCATGTAGATTTTCAAGATATGCATATTGCGGTAACGCAGATATTTATTGCTTTGGGCTCACCAAAAGATGATGCAGTGCGTTGTGCAAACACACTAATGTATGCAGATGTGCGTGGTATTGATTCCCATGGAGTGAGCAATATGATGCGTTTTTATGTAGATGGTATTCGGAGTGGTGGGATTAATCCTTCACCTACATGGAGCATCGTTCGTGAGAGTGCTGCAGTTGCAACAATTGATTGTGATCGTGGGCTTGGCCTTACTATAGGGCCTGTTGCTATGGATCTTGCAATAGAAAAAGCACGTGAATGTGGGATTGGTTCGGTCGTTGCAACAAATGGACGTCATTTTGGTGCTGCGGCTTTTCATGCTCATCGTGCTATAGAACACGATATGATAGGGATTTCCATGACGGTTGGTGGCTTACAGGTTGCCCCAACATTCGCATCAAAACCTTTGGTAGGCCTTAATCCTTTAGCTGTTGCTGCCCCTTCTAAAAGTCAGCCGCCTTTTGTTTTCGATGCTTCGATGAGTAGTGTTGCAGGAAATAAAATTCGTCTCGCACGTCGTCTTGGAGTGAATATACTTCCCGGCTGGATAGGGACAGGTGAAGGGGTTCCTATAATGGAGGAGCAGCCTGTTCCTGATGATTTTGTAATGCTGCCTACTGGTGGTACCCGAGAAATTGGTTCGCACAAGGGTTATAGCTTGGCTATGATGGTGGACATTCTGTCAGGTGTTCTTTCTGGTAGTGGTCCTGGCTTTGCTACTCGCCAAGGTGTTTCGCATCATTTCTTGGCTTATCGTGTCGATGCCTTTACCGACCTTAATATATTTAAAAATGACATGGATTCTTATCTTGAAGAAATTCAATCATGTCCTCCCGCTCCCGGACATGATCGAGTCTTTTATGCAGGATTACAAGCACATGAAACAGAAATTATAAGACGACGTGAAGGGATTCCGTATCACCCCGAGGTTATCGAGTGGTTTCATGGTTTGCTTGAGGAATTGGAAATTATTGATCCTTTACCAGTTTTGTAATCTAAGCTAGTGAAATCGAGAGAGGATAGTAGAAGGAGTATTTTATGGATATCGAGGGAAAATCAGCACTAGTGACGGGTGGTGGTTCAGGAATTGGTCGTGCTATTAGTTTGGCACTAGGTAATGCTGGGGCTTCTGTTGTAGTTGCTGACGTTGATCAGAATGGAGGAAAAGAGACCGTACATCAGATTGAGGATGCAGGAGGAAGCGCGATATTCCTTAAAGGGGACGTTTCAACTCCTGATGGGGTACGTCTTATGTTTGAGTCTGCTGGCTCCTTAGATATTGTTTGTAATAATGCTGGAATTATGACTGGTGATACACCAGGCTGGCCTGATGTATCTTTAGAAAAGATTCACTTAGTACTTAGTACTAATTCAGCGGGTGTCATGATGGGTACACGTGAGGCAATAGCCGTATTTGGCGATCAGGGAGGAGTGATTGTTAATACTGCTTCTGTAGCAGGGCTTGCTCCAATGCCATTTGATCCTATTTATGCTGCTTCGAAAGCAGCAGTTATTAATTTTACGCAATCCTGTGCACAGCTCTATGAATGGAAAAATATTCGTGTTAATGCTGTTCTTCCAGGGATGGTTGATACGCCAATCATCGCGAAGACCGGAGATGGTGTCCAACCAGCAGCTTGGCTAGCGCCAGCTATAGCTGCAACCACACCTCTTCAGCCGGAAGTAATTGCTGATGCGGTTCTTAACTTCATAACCGATGATTCGAAGGTTGGCGAAGTAGAGGTAGTTGCTAACGCTTGAGTTTAGATCACTTACTTAATTGCAGCTTGGGCATCTGCAACATGCGAAGCTTCGTGGCCTGCAAGCATTTGAAGGAACCCTTGCAAAGTGACTTCACCATCACCTATGCCATATGTTTTGGCCAGATCTTCATCTGAAAAACGTTGTATGTACATCCAGATAACGCCATGAGCTGTTTCTAATTCAATCGGAATCATTTTTCCATCTAATGCTGCGAAGCGTTCAATTCCATAAGCACGACGATCGTCAATACCCTCTAAGTTAAACGTTCCCGTACTAATCATCGCGCGTATGTCACTAGCTGTGTTGTGCGCAGAATCAGTTATATGTCGAAATACATCACCAACTGTGTATCCGTCTTTGTAAACTTCAGTCGTTGCTTGGTCTTGTGCTTCTTTTGCAGCCTCTTCAGTTGATAGCCATTGAGCACGTAGTTCGGCAAATAATTCTTGTCTTGATATTGGTGTGTCTGTCGCCATATAAGTAGCCTTTCTGAAATTCTTAAGCAAGTCTACCACGTATTTTCTTTCATCTCTCCGAAAAAATTATATAACTCAAAATAACGTTATTGTTTCGAGAGTATATGGTATTTCTAAATCGAAAGCTTTTGATAATAACAGGGATTGTAGTAGTTTTTGTAGTAGTCCTTTTACTGCTACTTTATCTGTTTGTATTCCGAGGTGGGGCGACACCGGTTACGCTGAAGGCTGCAGTAGAAGTAGTTGAAAAAAATCAGGATGCAAAAGAAAAATCCAGTTCCGGTTCTAGGAATTCTATGGCTACAGGCGAAGTAACTTGGTCCGTTGATGCTTCTCAAGATGTTTTTGTGGGGTATCGAGTAAATGAAGAACTCGTAGGCAAGGGGGCTTTTACTGCTATTGGACGAACAGATTTCGTTAGTGGTTTTCTGGTTATTGATGGAGAGAATCTCATCGAGGCTACATTCGAAGCGGACCTGTCTTATTTGAAGAGCGATAATACTTTCCGAGACGGTGCATTGCGTACTCAAGCGATTGAATCGGCGAAATACCCAAAAACCAGCTTCACCTTGATAAAACCGATTGTTTTAGGGGCCAGTTTTTTCTCAGGTGAACCGGTTTCTATCCTGCTAAAAGGCAATTTTAATTTACATGACATAACTAGAGAAATTGAAATTGCTGTTGATGGCCAACTTGTTAATGACACAATTGTGGTCGTTAGTAGTTTTACTATTTTGTTTTCTGATTATGGGATTGAAAAGCCTTCTAGTGGTCGTGTTCTTTCGATTGAAGATCAAGGAATTGTTGAAATTCAACTTTTTTTCACAGTAGAGTGACTTAGTTATTGCGCCTTACTTACATCGTTCACAATTTGTTCAACCACTGATGGGTCTGCCAGAGTAGTTATATCGCCAATGTTATCTGGTTCCCCCTCAGCAATTTTTCGTAAAATACGTCTCATAATTTTCCCTGATCGTGTTTTCGGCAAGCCACTTACAAATTGAATTTTGTCAGGGGTAGCAATTGGGCTAATTTCTGAACGTACTGAAGCTCGTAGTTCTTGAGCCAAATTTGCAGATGGTTCAGTACCTGTCTGCAATGAAACATAGGCATAGATACCAGTTCCTTTCACATCATGGGGAAATCCTACTACAGCTGCTTCTGCACAGGCTTCATGAGATACAAGCGCACCTTCGATCTCAGCTGAACCGAGTCGATGCCCTGCTACGTTGAGGACGTCATCAACCCGGCCTGTGATCCAATAATAGCCATCATGATCTCTGTAACAACCATCCCCAGTGAAATAAAGGCCCGGATAAGTCGATAGGTATGTGTCAATAAATCTTTGGTGGTCGCCGTAGACTGTGCGCATCATGCCCGGCCATGACGAACGTATACATAATCGACCAGACACATTATTTTCCTTAATTTCCTTACCATTTTCATCAACAATTAATGGTTCGATACCAAAGAATGGTAGCGAACCGGATCCTGGCTTCATAGGAATAGCTCCAGGTAGTCCCGTGATTAGATGTCCACCTGTTTCGGTTTGCCAGTAGGTATCTACTATCGCACAACGTCCTTCGCCAACAATGTTGTAATACCAACGCCAAGCTTCGGGATTTATAGGCTCTCCTACAGTTCCCAATATTCTTAAAGTTGAACGATTGGATCGTGTAACAAATGTATCTCCTTCTGCTGCAATCGCTCGAATTGCTGTGGGAGCAGTGTAAAACGATGTAATTCCTAAGCGGTCGACCATGTCCCAATATCGTCCTGCATCTGGGTATGTAGGGATGGATTCAAATAGGACTGAAGTTGCTGCATTAGCCAGCGGTCCATAGACAATATATGAATGACCCGTGATCCAACCTATATCTGCTGCGCAGCAGTAGATATCATCGTCACGTAGATCGAAGACATAACGATGTGTAAGCATTGTATACAGTAGGTAGCCAGCCTGTGTGTGGAGTACTCCCTTTGGCTTTCCTGTTGAGCCAGATGTATAGAGGATAAAAAGTGGATCTTCGGCCCCCATAATTTCTGGAGTACATACTTTTGCTTCTAAAGGAACAACCTCATGCCACCAAAAATCGCGTTCTTTTTTCATGGGTATGTCAGCATTAGTACGACTATAAACAATCACGAATTCGACACTTTCGGCACCGTTTGCTAGTGCTTCATCCACATGCATCTTTAACGCAATTGTCCGGCCACCACGGAGGCCTTCATCTTGTGTGATGACTGCCTTGCATGACGAATCTTCGATTCGATCGGCTATTGATTTAGGACTAAATCCGCCAAAAATTACTGAGTGAACAGCACCAATTCGTGCACATGCTAGCATTGCAATTGCCAATTCGGGGACCATACCCATATAGATCGCAATGCGGTCGCCTTTGGCAATGCCTTTCCGTTTTAACACATTTGCAAGTTGACATACTTCTTCATAGACTTGCCTGTAGGTCATGGTTCTTGTTTCGTTAGGGTTGTCGCCTTCCCATAAAAAAGCTGCTTTGTCTCCGTTTTTTTCCAAATGGCGATCAAGGCAATTACTTGAAACATTCATTTTTCCGTCATAGAACCATGCGACTGTTCCTGTTTTAAGATCTTCGTTTACTACTTTTGAAAAAGGTTCTATCCAATCGATATTTTGATTGGCTTGTTCCTTCCAAAATTCCTCTTTGTTCGCTATGGAATTTTGGTAGGTAGCTAAGTAGTCCTCCATAGATTTGATCAATGCACCATTTTGAATCTGTTTAGGTGGTGCATAGATTTCATCTATAGGTAGTCCAATATCGTTGGCTTTGGTATCCATAGTTTCCCTCAGTGCAAAGGAGATATTTTTTTGATTGTACAGTCTACTTAATTTAGTTGGTATCTCTCTGTATTGCGATATAACATTGTCGTATGACTTCTCGAAAAGCACGTAAAAAAAGACGACAGGTAAATCCTAGTTCAACTTTGCCGAAGCGTTCAACCGTTAGTTCCCAAGCATCAGACGTGGTTGTTACTGATAACGTATCAGTTTCAAGTTCGCAATCGGAGAATATAGGTTCTACAGAAGGTGCTGCAAATTATGGTTACGTGCATAAAGATTTGGCAACGATTGCTGTTGTAGCTGTGTTAACGTTTGCTTTTGTTTTGGTTATGGCGCTTGTAATCTAAGCTATTTTAGATTTTGATAAGCCATATAGAATCCTATCGCGACTGCAATAATTGTTGGTGTTGAAATGGCAATCCCTATTGAAAGTACCTGTATTATCCAAGCAATGATAATTCCTAGAGCAGCAAAAGTGATGACTATAGGCCCTCGTCGTTGGCCTGTAGAAAAATCCAATAATTTTGTGATTCCGAACCCTAATCCAATTCCCGAAAATATTAAAAAAAAGAATCCTCCAGTTAATGATCCGAACCAGGCCCAGAGAATACCCATTCCAACTCCACCACCAATAGCCGTTAATAGTCCCAAAAAAAATTGCTTACGATCTAAGGTATAAATAGGTGATTTTTTAACTTGTGCACAATCGGGGCATCGAGCACCTACAGGTGACTGAATCAAACAATTGGGACAAATAGGTGTTTCACATCTGCTGCAACGTAAAGCTGTTTCTGTTCCTTTACAGTGATTACAAAATACAACATCTGACATATCTAAAGCTTAGCAATGTTTCTTTAAACATTGCTAAGCTTTAGATATGTCATGCAGATTATTGCGTTGCTACGAAAAATAGTGATACGGTTATTTTGGAGTTCTAGTGCCAACTGTTGACCTTAATGGGATAAGTTTATATTACGAGAAACATGGTGAAGGCCAAGATATTGTTTTGGTTCATGGGTTTGGTGATAGTGCAGCTTTATGGCAATCCCAAATTGATGCTTTAAAGGACTCTTTTACATTAACTGCTGTTGATATGCGGGGTCATGCACGTAGTGGTGCGCCTCCAGAAATTGGGCTTTATACACAAGATCAGGTAGTAGAAGATCTAAGGGCTATTATGGATGCAGCTAATATCAATCAAGCTGTAATTGGTGGTCATTCTCTTGGTGGTTACACAAGCATGCGGTTTTATCAGCGTTATCCAGAGCGCGTGCGTGCGTTAATTCTTTCGGGAACTGGTCCGGGTTATCGAAAGATGGATGGTGCAAAGGGATGGACTGTTGAAAATGAGAGAGTTGCTAAGAGGTTCGTAGATCAAGGTTTAGATTCAATACTTGATGCAAGGGCAGAAAGAATTGGACGTCATGGTGGTAACGTACCGATTTATCATCTTGCTGGAGGTCTTGCATATGTTCGTCTTGGCATAATGAGGATGCCTCCGTTAGTAGAGTGTACTCAGATCACCGTGCCAACATTAGTTCTGGTTGGTGAAAACGATGTTTCATTTAGGAATTCATCTGAATATATGGCCGCAAAAATACCCAAGAGCGAGGCTCCTGTTGTGATACCCGAAGCCAGTCATTGGTGTAATTTTGATAACCCAGAGGCTTGGAATACCGCAGTTATGCAATTTTTGACTAATTTATAATTAACTACTTTCACCAGTGAAAGCAGCAGCTCCGAATGCACCAAGCTGAACGTTGCCGCTACAAGAATCACCATCAATAGTTCCGGAAAATGTTAGTTCTATTGGTCCTGCACCGGGAGCTTCTATTGTTGTTTTTAGTTCAAAATCATTTCCAGTGTAGCTACCAGCGGCATCAGTTTTTATTTCTCCAGCAGGTCCTGAAGAATTACAATTGCCGCTAAGCTTTCCATCATTATCCGTTAAATCGAAAGTCATTTCTGCAGCGCCCATAGGGGTGGTAAATGATAGTTTCCAAGTTCCGTTCATAATTATAACTCCTAAAGATTGTGTGGCGATTGTACACATCTTTTAGGCAATGTAAAGAGTTTTTATAGGTTTAAATGATGATCTTGTTTTTTAACCGATTAAGTTTAAATATTAAGTAACCATGCGAACTGTTTTTGTGATTATTCTAGTGATCTTAGCGGTGCTGTTATATGCGAGCTGTTCAGGTTCGAGTGATATAGATAAAAAAATTAGTGAGCTTGAATCTAAAATTGAAGAATTGAGAAATTCAGGGGAGCCGACACCAGAACCGACACCTGAGTCGACACCAGAACCGACACCAGAGCCGACACCTGAGTCGACACCAGAACCGACACCTGAGTCGACACCAGAGCCGACACCTGAGTCGACACCTGAGTCGACACCTGAGTCGACACCCGAACCGACACCCGAACCGACACCAGAGCCGACACCAGAACCGACACCCGAACCGACACCCGAGCCGACACCTGAACCGACACCCGAACCGACACCAGAGCCGACACCAGAGCCGACACCAGAACCGACACCCGAACCGACACCAGAGCCGACACCAGAGCCGACACCAGAGCCGACACCAGAACCGACACCAGAGCCGACACCAGAGCCGACACATGTAAATGGGGTATATATACCGGCAAAAACTTCTGTAGGTGAGACAGACTGTGATTCTAATTTTTCGGGATCAGCTTTTTGCATCGAGATTTTGAGTTATGAAGGCGTTACACAAAATGGCATAAATTATGTGATTGAAGGTATTTCTTCCGTAGCTGAGCGTTTTACTCCCACAATCACGCAATTAACTGTGAACTGGGATAATTTCCAAGGAGGATTTGGTGTCCAAAACTACCTAGGCATAATTCTTTGGGATCATGTGAAGTCAGATCGAGATTTAATAAAGGGTGATATTTGTGTTTTTCGATACAGAGAACGTAGTCCTGTAGAATGTCTTAACGAAGCTGAAGCAAATATTTCGATTGGGCTTTATCCAGGTCTTAGCGCATACGCACAAGGTGCGACAAGAACGCATAATGGTTTTTTAATTATGACCGCTTCGCTTAATGTGAATGAGTTGCCAAACAATCTAACAACTGCAGTTCTATACGATCCACGTAAAGTTATGGTCCATGAATATTTTCATGCTTATCAGCAGTCTCATGTTATTGATGTTGCGCAGAAACCTTCAAACGAAATACCAGAATATGGACCAGTGTGGTTTATTGAGGGAAGCGCAGAGTATGTATCAGTGTTGATTTCAGGTCAAAAATATTGGAAGCCTTTTGAAACCATTATGCGTTTTTACCAGCGTCAAATTGATAGTCAATTGTCTAGATTTCCGCAGCTCTCGTTAGAGAATATTGAGACACGTGATCAAAAAAAATCATTATCCGGAGAGCCTTACGAAATTGAGGTGATGTATTACTGGTCTGCTTGGGCTGTAGCACATGCTATAAATCTCTCGAGTTACCACAGTGTTTTATATGACTACTGGGAAGATCTTGCTGTTTACGGTCCTAGAATAGCGTGGGAACGTAATATTGGTATGACTTTCGAGGAGTTTTATGATTCGTTTGCGGAGTTTTGGTCTCTTGATAACAGTACTAAGTGGTTCAAGATTGCTTGGCAGATCAATGCGATGTAATAATTCCTTTTCTTTTTTATGCCTATCTATCTACTAATGCAAAGGAAATTGTTCCAATTACAGCGACCTCTCCATTCACCGTAGCTTCAACTTCTCCCCAACCTAATTCACGTCGCTGTTTTGTAAGCGTAAATTTTAAGTGCAATGTGTCTCCAGGAACCACTGGTTTTCGAAAACGCATTTTTTCAATGCCCCCGAATAAAGGAACTTTCTTTGAAGAGTCAACACCACGAAGCATGGTGATGCAGGCGACTTGTGCTAAAGCTTCAACAATGAGTACGCCAGGCATAACTTTTCTTTCGGGAAAGTGGCCTTCAAAAAACCATTCATTCGCAGTTACGTTTTTAACACCGATACCACGTTTTCCTTCCTCTACTTCTTTCATCATATCTACTAATAAAAAAGGGTAGCGGTGTGGAATTGTTGCTTCAATTTCTTCAATAGTCATTGTGTTATTTTTTTCTGTCATTAGCTAACTCCAGCCAGTGATAATCCAGGTAGTTCTGCACGATCAAGGGATTCCATAAATTTTATAACAGCCAAATCTGGAAATGGTATATCTCCAATTTCTCGATCGTCCGGGTTACCAAGCCCATGGTAATCACTTCCACCTGAAAGGATAAGCGCTAGTTCTAATCCTAACTGCTCATGTTTTGTGATTGTTTCCGATCCATAATGTTTATAGTACGTTTCTAACCCGTCTAATCCCATTACGGCAAGTTCATGAACTAGTGTTTCATAGTTTGCTCCTAAAAATATTGGATGCGCAATAAAAGCTAAGCCTTCTGCTTCATGAATTAGAGCAATTGCTTCTGCAGGTAAAAGGCGTTGTCGTTTTATATCAGCAGGTTTCCCGTTGCCCAACCACTTATCAAAAGCCTCTTGAATACTTGAAACATATCCTGAGGTAATCAACGCTTGGGCAATATGGGGACGTCCGATACTTCCGGTGCCCGCTATTTTAAGAACCTCATCTTCAGAGATCATGATTCCATTTTCACTCAAGGTTTTTAAAATCCTCTGCATTCTTGAATATCGACCAGCGCGTTGTTCTTCAAGATACTCTTGCAAAGGTTTAAAGGTTTTCTCAAATCCGTAGCCTAGAATATGAGTATCAATGTTGTCATGTAAAACACTGAGTTCTATTCCGCAGAGAAGCTGTAACTCTAATGCTTCTGCTGTTATGGCTGCTTCCGCTAGACCATCAGTAGAATCATGGTCTGTAAGTGCAATTTTTTGTACGCCATTGCTGGCAGCGGATCGTACAAGTTCAGACGGACTCAGCACACCATCAGATACGTTACTATGTAGATGAAAATCACCGACTGACATCGGCACCTCTCGCTAAATATAGATAAGAAATCTACTAATTACCTTATAGTTTTCTTTCATTTTGAGCTAATGACGAATACTAAAAGTATTAATTTGTTTCATTCCAAACTATTTCAATTGTGTTTCGGATAACTTCATATTCAAACCCCTTTTGCTTAAGGGCACTAGTTAATCGTTTTTGGAAGAGTTTTCTTTCTGTATCAGTGAGTTGTCTGGCCTTTTTTCTAGCTACCTGTAGTGCGGCGTTGTTATCATCAGTTGAAGCTAAGGCTTCTTCCAAAATTTCCTCATTGATTCCGTGTGTCCGTAGCTCAAGACTCAATAGTCGGCGACTGCGAGCCGAAGTTCCTGTGCCACGTTCCTTGACCCATAAATGAGCAAATTCCGTATCGTTAACAAGTCCAGAATTACGAAGACGAGAGATTTCTTTTTGTATGATCGGTTCACTTATGGCTTTTTGACGTAGACGTTTAATAAGTTCATTTTCACTTCTTGCTCGGTAACTGAGTAATCTAAGTGCAGATTCATGTGCCTCTATCTGTTCTTCTGTTTTTATTAATTTTTGTAGAAGATTATCGTCTAAAAGTGTACCTTTATCGATTCCTAATCCGAGAATTGCTTCTTTGTGGTATTTCAGGTGTTTTCCGGTATCTAGTTCAAGCAGATACCGATTTCCTTTTCCTCTAATCGAGACAATTAACTGCGGTTTAGAATCTAACACTTGCTTTTTCATAATCGAGAATTAGAGTTGTGGGTTGCTAATTTCTTCCACTGTATTTTTCTCAGCCTGATCGTGTTCTTGTTGAACTGAATCGGTATTGGTGGTTAAGCCTGTTGCTATACGCACCGCATGTTCAATTTCCTGGAACACATCCTTGTTTTCTAATAGAAATTGTTTGGCGGCTTCACGTCCTTGTCCAAGCCTGAGCTCACCAAGACTATAAAATGCACCTGCTTTTCGAACGATTTCCTTCTCAGCTGCAAGGTCTAAAAGATCTCCAGTACGGCTTATTCCTCGTGGAGTTTGAAAGACAATGTCAAATTCTGCAATTCGGAAAGGTGCTGCCATTTTATTTTTCACAACCTTCGCACGTACACGTCTACCTACTATTTCCGTACCTTGTTTGATACTTTCCTTTGGTCGCAAGTCTATTCTTACTGAAGAATAAAATTTTAATGCTCGCCCTCCCGGCGTTGTTTCGGGGTTACCAAACATTACTCCAACTTTTTCGCGTAATTGATTTATAAAAATTAGGGAGGTCCGGGTACGTGAGATTGATGCTGTTAATTTTCGTAATGCTTGCGACATTAACCTTGCCTGGAGTCCTATATGTGAATCTCCCATTTCTCCTTCTATTTCTGCTCTTGGCACTAATGCGGCTACTGAATCGATCACAATTGCATCAACAGCATTAGAGCGTACTAGTGCTTCACAAATCTCTAATGCTTGTTCTCCGGCATCAGGCTGGCTAATTAAAAGGGATTCTATATCTAGGCCTATTTCGGCTGCATAGGCTGGGTCAAGCGCATGTTCTACATCAATGTAAGCGACTGTTCCTCCTATAGCTTGTGCTGAGGCGATTATATGAAGCGCAAGTGTACTTTTCCCTGCTGATTCTGGTCCAAATATTTCTATAATTCTTCCTCGAGGTACACCTCCGATTCCTAGTGCTATATCTAAAGATAACGATCCAGTGGGGATAGCATCTGAGGAAATTGTTTTTGACATGTCCCCCATTTTCATAATTGCGCCTTCCCCATACTGTTTCTCTATCTGACTTAGGGCAAGATCTAAAGCTTGTTCACGATTGCTTTCTTTGTTACTCACATTAATCCCTCAAATTTTATTATTCCGCGATAGTACACTATTTTCGATGTTAAGAACAGTTGTTCTACTGACTTTTTTTATGTTACTCAATAACTCTTAACTTATAGGAGCGTTAAAATAAGATCATGACTTCTCCTGATCTTGAGACTATTGTTTCACTTGCTAAGCGCCGGGGGTTCATATTTCCTTCTGCAGAAATATACGGTGGGTTCGCAAATACTTATGATTACGGGCCTCTTGGTGTTGAGTTAAAACGAAATATTCGTGAGGCTTGGTGGAGATCTATTGTTCGTTTACGTGATGATGTTGTAGGTCTTGATGCTGCATTACTGACAAATCCTCGTGTTTGGGTTGCTAGTGGTCATGCAGAGAACTTTACTGATCCCTTGGTGGATTGTAAGGATTGTCAACGACGTTTTCGTCCTGACCACATTGAAGAAGGTGTGTATGGGGATCCGGTTCGTGACGATAGTGATAATTTAATATGTCCAAATTGTTCTGGTGAGCTTACATCTGCACGTCTTTTCAATATGATGTTTCAAACACAGGTTGGCACGGTTTCTGATGCGGCCTCTACTGCGTATCTACCTCCTGAGACTGCCCAAGGTATATTTATTAATTTTGAGAATGTTCGAGAGTCGATGCGTAAAAAATTACCTTTTGGTATTGCCCAAACTCGGGTTTCTTTCCGCAATGAAATCACCCCAGGTCGTTTTATTTTCAGGACTTTGGAGTTTGAACAGATGGAAATGGAATTTTTTTGTTATCCGGATTCAGCTGCGGAATGGCACAAGTATTGGATCGATGAACGTTTGCACTGGTACACCGATATTATTGGTATTGATAATGAACGTTTGCGACTTCGTGATCATGATTCAGAGGAACTTTCTCATTATTCGGCGGGAACTACTGATATTGAGTACAATTTTCCTTGGGGTTGGGGTGAACTTGAGGGTATTGCGAATCGTACTGATTATGATCTAAAGGCGCATAGTGAACATAGTGGTCAGACATTAACCTATTTTGATGATGTCAAAGGTGAACATATAACGCCTTATGTAATTGAACCAGCAGCCGGGTTGAGTCGTACTCTTGCCGTGGCCTTATTAGATGCGTATACGGTTGATATTGATGAGAAAGGAGATGAGCGCGTAGTGCTTAAATTATCTCCACGTATTGCTCCGATTAAAGTTGCAGTACTTCCTCTTTCTAAAAAAGCTGTATTGAACCCAATTGCGCGTAAAGTGCATAAAATGATACAAGAACGTTGGATGAGTCAATATGATGAAACACAGTCAATTGGCCGCCGTTATCGACGGCAAGATGAGATAGGAACGCCTATATGTGTAACTATTGACTTTGATTCAGTAGAAGATGATGCTGTGACTGTACGTGATCGAGACACACAAAAACAGGTGCGTGTTCCGATTGATGAGCTTTTAGATGTTTTGGCTGATCGGCTTTCCAACGTTTACTAATTTAAGTCTTGTTTTTTGCATATTCTCGACACTTGATAGCACGTTCTAGCGTATCTATTGATTCTCGTAACATGCGCTGAAGTACTGTTTCATCATCATGAGTTGTATTTAGTAGTGACCGAGAGCGATTAAGCGTATCTTGCTCAACCAGATAGGCAGGATAAAGTCCACTGTAAAATATTGTTGCAAATTCACGATCGCGTTCTTGGAAAATAGTACTTACTTGGTCAAAGAAAAGTTCAACATAGGGCGCCAATAGTTCTCGTTGATGTGTCCAGTTAAAGCCACTCATAGCGGCTTGATTAAGGTAGCGTGAACCATAACCTTCCGCTACAAAGCGTTCCCATGCAGTTTGCTTGATTTCACTACTTGCTACTGATGTTTCACATCTTAATTGAGCACGTGTTCCTCGATCTGAAGGATCTTGCTCCTGTTCTTTTTTCACGCGTGCTGATGCTCCTGCTAGATCAAAACCTACATATTTCGTTGCAATTGCCCAACGCATATCTTGATCGAGTGTAAAACCTGTAATTAGTTCTTTCCCATCTGCTAGGTTACCGAGCCATGTGATGTCCTTTTTGCTGATTGCAAATCCTACTGCTGCGCGTCCCCAAATTATTTTTTCATCGTTAGTTTTTGCTGTGGCAAGGCAATTTTGTGCAGCTTCAAACATTAGATGTGCCTCACGTTCTCTCCACTCATCAGGTACATAGCGTCCTTGCGCAGCTGAAGCATGACTGAGAACTGCATCGACGAGCTCAATATTTGATTCCATGGAGATTTTACTGCGTACTAATTCTAGAAAGTCTATGGAACTGAGTTGTTGATCACGTACCATGTTCCAAAGTGATGACCAAAGCTGTTGACGCAACAAGGGATCATCAATTGTTTCAAGACCTTTTTTTACAAAATCAAGAGAGTTGGAATCAAGTGAAATTTTTGCGTATCCATGATCGTTATAGTTTGGGAAAACTAGAGCTGGTATTGGATAATCTTGTTTAAGCGGGATTATTGTTTGCTGTTCAGTAATAGCTGCTGGGACAGAGCTAATTGTGCCATCAACGGAACTGATTAATGCAATTTCCAGTTTATGTGGACGTATCGTGGGATACTCAATAGGCGCAGTTTGTTGTAATTTTAATTCGGTAAGGCTTGTTTCATTAGTAGCCCATTTTACTGAAATTGTATTTAGTGATGATGTTTCTAACCAAAGCTCAGACCATTTTTTGAGTTCTTGTCCACTTCCCTGTTCAAGTGAATTGAGGAAATCTTTAAGTGTTGCATTCTTGTATGCATATGTACGGAAATATTGACGCATACCTTCTTTAAAACCATCAATACCAATGGTGGCTACTAATTGTTTAAGAACTGAAGCACCTTTGCCGTACGTAATACCATCAAAATTTAAGAAAGTTTCATCTGTATCTTGTACTGTTCCGGATATAGGGTGAGTTGTTATTAGTTGGTCCTGTGTTATTGCCCAGTTTTTTATACTAGCATTGAAGTCTTGCCACCCGGACTTAAAACGAGTTGCTTGTTCCATCGAAAGATAGGACATAAATGTCGCAAAGCTTTCATTTAACCAAAGATCGTTCCACCAGCGCATAGTAACTAGGTTTCCAAACCACATGTGTGCCATTTCATGCAAAATTACTTCAGCACGTCTTCTTCTTTGGTTTTCAGTGGGGGGATCTCTATAGACCATTGATTCGTTGAAAGTAACAGCTCCAACATTTTCCATAGCACCATGATTAAATTCTGGAACAAAAATTTGATCGTATTTCCCAAAAGCATAGGGATAATCGAAGAATTCCCCAAAAAAATCTAGGCCACTTTTGGTAATTGTAAATAATTCCTCAAAGTCGAGAAATTGAGCCATTGATTTTCTGCAAAACAAGCCGATTGGTGCGCCGTTATGCTCGTCACGAAACGCATGATAGGGTCCTGCTATTAAAGCAAAA
>CAWVTC010000024.1:0-16694 GCA_963933025.1 uncultured Dehalococcoidia bacterium
TTCTTGCACATGGACATGTGGATTTTTATCCAGCACGTGGCGATCTTCAATTTGTCTGTGATTTTGTACGGCCGGAAGGTATTGGTCTTGAGGCTGCTAGGTTTGAGCAGTTGCGTGCTCGATTAGAGGGGGAGGGGTTATTCGATCCTTCCCGAAAGAGAAAGCTACCTATATATCCTGAACGTATAGGTTTGGTTACATCACAATCCGGTGCAGCACTGCATGATGTGGAAAATGTTATTAATCATCGATGGCCACTTGCGACTATTACACTAGCGCCTGCCACAGTCCAAGGGGAAACTGCTCCCTCAAGTATAGTTGAAGCTCTTTCTAAGATTTCGCTGCTTCCAGATATTGAAGTGATTATTCTTGCTCGTGGAGGTGGATCGAGTGAAGATCTCGCTGCTTTCAATGATGAAGTAGTTGTTCGTGCTATTTTTTCATCAAAAGTTCCAATCATAAGTGGTATTGGACACGATACAGATCTAACTCTTGCAGATCTTGTTGCTGATGTTAGTGCACCTACACCTAGTGCTGCAGCGCAGCGTACTACTCCTGACATGCATGATATTTTAGAAACTGTTAGCGATTATGGGAGAATGATGGGATTCAATTTGCATGCTGCCTTAGGGCGTGAATATTTGAATTTTGAAAATTTGGTGTACCGCTTTAAAGTTATGACTCCTACCGTTGTTGAATATTTAACGAGTATAGAAGCATTAGTCGTACGGTTGGATGACAATATTTCGGAAAGAATGAATAAATTGAACACTGCTTGTGATACCCAAGAAGTTCATCTAAATGTTCTCGATCCTAAAGCAACAATTGCACGTGGTTTTTCAATTGTTGAAAAAAGAATTAATGGAGAACAATTTGTTGTTAATCGAATTGGTGATGTCGAATCTAATGAGCTACTGGAAGTTTCTGTTCAGGATGGAACTTTCCCTGTAAAGGTTATTTAACTTATGTCAGAAGAACGGTCATTTGAAAAAATATTGAAAGACATTGAAGTGCAAGTTTCTAAATTGGAGAAAGGAAATATGCCTTTAGAGGAGGCTATCGAATCCTATAAGCAAGGTGTTGCAACTATAGCAGAGCTGCGTTCGAGACTAGATGATGCAAAAGTGCAAATTTCTGAAATTCAAGTGCATTTAGCTGAAAATGAAGAATTTGATTCCTGATCCACCATTTAAGATTGCTTGGTTAACTACTGGTCGAGGGCCAGGTTCTTACGACGCGTTGGCTTACCTGTTAAATGAGATTGAAAAGGGATTACCCATTCAAATATCGGTTGTGTTTTGTAATCGTGTGCGTGGTGAGTCTGAGTCTACAGATCAACTGTTGTCCCTAGTTGAGGAGAGTGGGATACCCCTTGAAACAATTTCATCCGTCCAATTTCGGAGATTGTCTGGTGGCAGTCGCTCAGGTTCAGGTGGACCACTTCCTAAATGGCGCCGAGCCTTTGATAAGCAAGTGGGTGATTGTTTGGCAAAGTATGATTTCACAATAGCTGTGCTTTTTGGATATATGCTGATTGTTACTGATTCATTGCTTGCTCGATTTCCTCTTTTAAATGATCATCCAGCTCTTCCAGATGGGCCCAAAGGAACTTATCAGGAAGTTATAGGAGATTTACTTGCAATGAATTCAAAAGAATCAGGTTGCATGTATCATTTTGTAACTGAACAAGTCGATCGGGGACCGGTGATGACATTTTGTCGATTTGAAATACCATCTGATCCAGCTATAACCCTTCCCAAGTCGCCTACTCGTGAACAAATTGAAAGTCATCCTTTATATGATCAGATTCGAGAACTTGGGGTCGTTCGGGAGCGTGCTCTTCTTATTGAGACCTTGCATGCTTTTGCTGTAGGCCGACTTTCTAAAAATTCTGTGAAAGGTCTTGATTTAACTACTGAAATAGAAAAGCGTATTGGATTATAATGATTGTAATCAAATATTTTTTGAATACTTTGTTTGACCTATGGAGTGTGAAATGTCAGGTATTTTGAATAGTGAACAATTGAAATCGCTTGCTATATGGCCCTCTCCTGCTATTTCTAATGCGATAGAGACTTTTAATGTTCGGTCTCGTAATAGTGGTTTTATGAGTAGTGATATTGTTTGTCGTTTTCCTGAATTACAACCAATAGTTGGGTATGCGGTAACCTGCACTATTCGTTCATCGATTCCACCTAAAGATGATCTCGAGGTGAGAGCAACACGTGATGAGTGGTGGAGTCATATCCAATCTATTTCTGGTCCACGTATTGTTGTGATTCAAGATCTTGACGATCCTCCTCGTGGGTCTTTTTGGGGTGAAGTCAATGGGAATGTACATCATGCTATGGGATGTTTGGGAGTTATTACAAATGGGGGAGTGCGTGATTTAGACGAAGTGAAAGAGATTGGATTTCAATTTTTGTCTAAGGAAATACTTGTTTCGCATGCCTATGTTCACCAAGTAGAAATTGGTATCCCAGTCACAGTTGGTGGGCTTACGATTAAACCGGGTGATCTTTTGCATGCTGATCAACATGGCTGTGTGCGTATTCCCGGAGCTATTGCAGTACAAGTTGCTGAAGCAGCACAAGTTGTGGAGGATCGTGAGAGAGTTATTATTGACTATTGCAAGTCGCCTGGTTTTTCAGTTGATGGTTTACGTGCTCTATACGATTCAGGTGTTACTTTTACGGATCCTCGTGAGGAACTGTAGGTTTTCTTTTTATAACCAGCAATCATTTTTTAGGGGAGTCGCCTAGCTCTGATGCGCGTATGATAATCTTTTCGCCATAACGCTGTCGTAGTTTACTTACGTTTGATTCCAGATTTGACCGTTGTTCACCGAATTGCAGCTGTTGAGCTACAGGTGAGAGATTTGTTATTCCAATACCAATAAGTCGCAATGGCTTATAACCAGATTCTGACCAGAGATTCTCAAATAATTTGGTTGCACGATCAAATATTTGATCAGAATTGGTGAATTGCTCATTGCTAGTTGTTGAACGTAATGATGTTTCAAATGGTGCGGATCTAATTTTTATGGTTATAGTGCGTCCTCCTTGTTGATTATTAGATAAATCTCGAGAAATTTTTTCTGATTGTGAACGTATTGTGGCTCGTAATTTTAATCTAGATGCTTCATCTAGATTAAATGTAGTTTCCCGACTAATAGTTTTCACTTTTTTTCTTTTCGGGAAAATTGGATTTAGGTCAATACCTTGTGCTCGATTGTGAAGAACACCTCCTGTTTTTCCAAGTCGTTCAATTAATAAGTCACGGGGAAAGTTTGCTAAGTCGCCTATCGTTTTTAAGCCTAGACGTTTTAAAACTTGCTCCATCTTTGGACCAACCATTGGTAAATTACGTAATGCTAATGGTGCTAAAAATGTAGCCTCTGCTCCTGTTCGTATAGATATCATCCCATTAGGTTTAGCGGTGTTACTGGCAATTTTTGCAACGACATGATTTGATGCGATTCCTATAGATGCAGTGATGCCAATTTCATCCTGTATTTGATTACGAATTAATTTTGCGATCATTTCCGGTGTACCAAATAGCTGTTTTGTCCCACGCATATCTAGGAATGCTTCGTCATATCCGTAAGGTTGATGCAAGGGGGTATAGCGTAAAAGGATAGCGTGAAATTGTTTTGATGCCTTTGCATAATAATCTATATCTGATGGTAGAAAGATTGCAGTTGGACATAATTGGTGTGCTTGAATAGTAGATATTCCCGAATGAATACCAAAGGCTCTAGCCTCGTAGTTACATGTACTGACTACTCCACGGTTTTCTAATGTGCCAACTATGACTGGCATTCCCTCTAGGTGTGGTTTTCGTCGTATTTCCATAGATGCAAAAAATGCGTCTAGGTCAACATGTAGGATTGTTTTAGTAGTATCAATATAGAAAATATAGAACATATGTTCTATATTTTCTATCTATATGTTCTATATTGATACTATTTCGGAGAAAAATCCGTTGAAGTTAATTTTGCTTTGACAACTGTGCTCGTGGAATTACATGGGAGTTTGCTACATATTCAGGCCAGTGCCCCTGCATTATTCCAAGGATGGCCTCTCCAGCACGACGTTGCATACTAGCGAAAGAAGCATCTGAGTAAGAAGCTGAGTGTGGCATTAGTACGACGTTGTCCATTTGAGTTAATGATGAACTACTTAATAGTGGTTCTATTTCGAATACATCTAAGCCAGCTCCTGCTATTTCCTTAGTTTGCAGTGCTTTTATTAGTGCATTCTCATCTATGACGGGGCCACGTGCCGTATTGATAATATAAGCAGTGGGTTTCATTATGCGAAACTGGTCTTCACTTATGAGTCCACGTGTTGACTCTGTGAGGGGTGCGTGTACTGAGACATAGTCCGAACGATGTAAGAGTTCATTCATCTCTACTACGCGTTCTACCCCAAATGAACGAAAAACTCCTTCGCCTACATAAGGATCCCAGGCAATCACATTTAAGCCTAACGCTTTTGCTCTAGGTACTACCGTTCGCGCAATATTACCGAAGGCAATCAATCCTAAAGTTTCCCCTTCGATAGCTCCCATTGGTCCTAGAGGTCCTGGTCTCCATACCCCTGATCGAACGGCTTGATCTAGCATTGTTAATTTTTTTGCGCATGCAAGTAAAAGCAGAATTGCTTGATTAGCTACTTCTGGCTGACAGAAATCTGGAAAGTGTGCTACCACAATCCCATGCTCAGTTGCGGCAGGAATATCTAGAGTGTCCAATCCTACGCCATAACGTATGATCACCTGACACTTGGGCATTGCCTCAATAACCCGACGTGTAATTTGTGCACCTAAAACTAATAACCCGTGCGCATCTTTGACATTTGAAATCAAATCCTCTTCATTAGATGCTTGGGTGAGTTTTAATATGCCACCACCGCTCTCGATCAATTCACGTTCTTGTGTAAAGTCCATTGTGGGTCGTGCATCTGTATGCACTGTTAGGAATTTTGGTTCATTCATATTTGGGGAGCATGCAATTGAGCTTACATTCTGTCAATTTAAAAAAAAGTAACTCATGTTTCTCTTTGCCTGTTATATTCCCCTGCATATGAGTGAAGGAGCATGTCCGTGATGGCTAAATCTGAATCCACATCCTATGTTGAAGATACCATTGAAGTAGCAGGTCTTAGTATTCGTTATTTGCAGGGCGGAACAGGATCACCTGCTGTTGTTTTGCATCATTCAACAGGTAGCTTGGGATGGTTACCTTTTTATGACTTACTTGCAGAAAATTACACAGTTATAGTTCCGGATTTGCCTGGATATGGCCAATCAGAACGTCCTTCTTGGGCACGTGAACCAAGGGATCTTGCTCTTATTTTGGACGCTTTTTTGCGAAAAATAGATCTTCATGAGATTACTCTTATCGGATTAGGATTAGGTGGTTTTATTGCTGCTGAGATAGCTTCCTTTGAGCAAGATCGTCTCGAACGACTTGTTCTTGTTGGCGCAGCTGGTGTTCAGCCGACGTCAGGGGAGATAGTCGATCAGATGCTGATCGACTATCACGAATATGTGCAAGCTGGTTTTTATGATTCAGATAAGTACGTTGAAATATTCGGTGACGAGCTAGAAAAAGTGACTAAGGAACTTTGGGACTATAGCCGTGAGATGACAGCTCGTATTAGCTGGTCGCCGTATATGTTTAGCCGACGGCTGTTACCTCTCCTTAGTGAGGTAACTACGCCGACTCTATTAATTTGGGGTGAGCACGATCTAATAGTTCCTTTAAATTGTGGAGAGCAATACGAAAAAGCTTTTCCTAACAGCAATCTTAAAGTGTTGGAGAATGTAGGGCATTTAGTTGAACTTGAAGATCCTGGTTTGCTTTTTTCAACAATTGGTTAGGCCCCTTTCCGTTTTGGAATAGTAGTTTTTAAGCCACTATTTAGTATTTTTACAATTAACTCTCCCAAGCTGCTGCTCTAAGCCCTATAATCCGTTGATATACGGAGGTCATCTATGTTTGTCGGCTATTTTACAGAGCGTCCTTATCAGGATCGTGAATCTGGTTATTTTGGTGCAGCAGGTCGTGATATCACTGATCTTGCTATGTCTAACAGTAGTTATGACTCGAAATTAGGAGCAGATCTTTACAATCGTTATCTCGATGAGAAGGTTTATGCCGAAGAAATGGGATTTGATGGGCTAATGCTGAATGAGCATCATTCGACTCCTTTCTGTATGGGAGGTGTTGTAAATGTTGAAGCCGCTATTCTTGCGCGCATAACGAAGCGTGCCAAAATAGTAATTCTCGGGAATGTTCTTCCAATCTGGGATGATCCTCTCTGGCTTGCTGAAGAATTGGCAGAGATCGATATGATTTCTCGGGGAAGATTAGTAACAGGCTGGGTACGCGGTACTGGACGTGAGTCTGTAGCTCATAATGCACAATCTCCTTTTAATTGGGAACGTTTTCAAGAAGCACATGATTTTATTCTTGAGGCATGGACTCGTTCCGGCCCCTTTCGCTGGGAGGGTGAGCATTATAATTACCGATATGTGAATCCGTGGTCACGTCCTTATCAAGATCCGCATCCACAGATATGGATTCCAGGTGTATTGAGTCGGAATACTGTTGAGTGGACAGCACGCCACAGGTATCCATATGTCATGCTTGCTACAGATCTTGAACCGACTAAGAAATCCTTCGAGTATTATTCTGAGATTGCTGCTGAAGAAGGATATGAGGCTGGGACTCAGCATCGAGCATATCTTTTCAAAGTACATGTGGATGAGACGGAAGAGAAAGCAGAACAAGCAGCTAGAAAATACGTGGAAGGCCCATCCAATCCCTTTTTAGAAGGAAATCAAGGAAATGTACGGCCATTTCTACAGAACCTTCCTGGAATGACTTCTCGAAAGAACCTTTTACCAACAGTAGCCTCTTATGCAGCTGCTGCTGCTCGCGGACGTGGTGCGGAACATGAAGATGCTAAGAAGCCAGCATCAGGTTCCGCTGCTGGTTCGTTCGATGATCAAATTGATCGATATACCATAATTACAGGTACTCCAAAAACGGTTATTCCAAAAGTGAAGCATGTTCTTGAGTATTTGCGCCCAGGTAGCATTTTCTTTTGGGATGGTGATGGAGCTATGGATCATGATGACTCGATGCGCTCACTTCGTCTTATGGGAGAGGAAGTACTTCCTGCTGTACGTGAGATGAGTAAAGAGTTGGATCTTAAAAGTCCATTTGAAGTTGATACAAAGACAAATCAAATAATTATTGATGATAATTTATCATCTACGACTAATGGCTTAATTAGCTCTAAGGAGGCATAAGTGTCTATCGAAACGCTTGTAGTACATAAAGGACATCCATTTAACTACAGTACTTTTTTTGCAATGTTTGATGAAAACCCAGATGTAAATGCAACAGCTGTAGAGCAACCTGCAGCACAAGTACTGCTTCGTCCGGAGAATGTTGCTCCGTATGAAACGATTGTTTTTTACGATATGTGGGGTACGGAAAGTCCGGATGGTGGTGCTAGCTTTACATTACCCTCTGATGATTACAAAGCTTCGATCGCAGCGTTGGTAGAAAGTGGTAAAGGTATTGTGATGATGAATCATGCCTTAGTGCAATGGCCAAGCTGGGAAGGTTGGAGAGATATGAGTGGGACCTCTTTCATGCTAACTGAAGGTGAGGTTTTTGGTGAAGTTGTTCCTGGCTCCGGTTATCGTGGTGGGGGTGGTGAGCCAGACCGAAATGCTCATCATCATCTTTCGCCAGTACAGGGTGGTCATCCTGTACTTGAAGGCTTAGATAATGGTTTTGACATCATCGATGAGATGTATATTAAAACTTCAGGCTTTGAATCAAGTCCTGACATACTACCTCTTATGCGTACTGATTATCCAATGATTCAAGAAAACTTTAACCCGCCTCCGCTTGCCTCTGCCGAAGAACAAGCAAGATGGTCTCATCCTGAAGGGAGCAACCTTATTGTTTGGGCAAAACGTACAGGTAATAGTCCAGTTGTTGCAATGGATGCTGGTGATAGTCCGGTTGCTTATGAGAACCCTGATTTTCGACGACTTCTTTCCAATGCTATCCATTGGGTAGCTTCTGAAGATGCTCGAGCTTGGGCCCAAGGTAGCTAATAGTATTTTTAAATACTATATTGGGCTGTTCTCCTATTTTTTGTGGTGCTAAGTGGTTGGTATTGAAGCAGATATTTTAGTTGTTGGTGGTGGTCCTGCAGGCTCTACCGCTGCGACATTATTGGCACAACAAGGATGGAAAGTTGTTCTTTGTGAGGCGGAAACGTTTCCAAGGGAACATGTTGGTGAGTCATTATTGCCTGCAAGCATTCCTATTTTATTGAAAAGTGGAGCTTTTGCTGCCGTTGAAGCAGAAGGCTTTCTTCCTAAATATGGAGCTACAATGATTTGGGGATCCCAAACAGAGCCTTGGTCTTGGTATTTCCGAGATGCGAGTCAAAGATACCCTTCATCGTTTCAAGTTGTACGATCTCGATTTGACCAGATCCTTTTAGAGAATGCACGAGAGTATGGTGTTGATGTACGTGAGTCTCATCGGGTCTTAAGTATCAACCTAGATAGTGATGAATATGTTGAAGCTAGAGTGCTTCCTGTTAAAAGAGACAATCCGGAAGAGTCTTTTACGTTAAATGCCAGATTTCTTGTAGATGCGAGTGGCCAAAATGGTCTCATTGCAAGACAAGAAAATTTGCGAGAAGAAGATCCATTTTTCCGTAATCTTGCTTTATATGGATATTTTTCAGAAGCAGCTAAGCTTCCTGAACCAGATTCAACAAATATTTTTATTGAATCTATTGAGACTGGATGGGTTTGGACAATTCCGTTGCATACAGGGGATACAAGTGTGGGGGTTGTGGTGGACAGTGTTATCGGAAGTGAAAAAATCCGAAATATGGGTACGGAAACTTATTTTCGTGAGCTATTAGCATCTGCAGCATACACTGCAGATTTGCTAGTGCATGCTGATTTAAAAAAAGGTCCATTTGTAGTACGCGATTGGTCATACATGGCTAAACACTTTTCAGGGACTAACTATGTCCTTGTTGGTGATGCTGCATGTTTTATAGATCCACTTTTTTCTTCGGGAGTTCACTTGGCTCTTTCGTCTGCAGTTCTTGCCGCTGCATATGTTTCGACAAGCTTGGATGATTCAGAGTTAGGTCGTGCCAGTGCAAGTGTTTATGAGCAAAATTATCGCCAGCAATATGATCATTTTCGTGAGCTTGCCCGACTTTTTTACTCAAGTAATCGCACAGCTGAAAGTTATTACTGGGAAACTCGTCGTTTAACGGCAGCAGATCAAAATATTCCGGCACAGTTAGCTTTTGTCCGTGCTGTTGCAGGACAACCTCCTCATGGATATGAGCGTGCTGTTTTGTCCCATGGGGAGATGCCACGTGTTTTTTCTGATGCAGTGAGTTCATTTGAAAAAATACGCGAACAACGAGCATCAAAGTTTGACATGCTAGTTGGTAATAATGATGTTTCGACTGATTTGAATTTCGACGAAAAAAATATAGCTACTATGCTCGACGTGATACCTACAGTTCCTTCAAATGTTTCCTTGGTACGTAAACCTATTTTGGATGGAGAAAAGTTTATTTGGGGGAGCGCTATTGAGACACCTCATCGACCAGAAGGTCTTCCTGTTAGTCGTCTTATCGTGAAGTTATTTGATCTAATAAACGGTAGAAGAAATGTGCGTGACATACTTGGTGAATTCGAAAAGGATACAGATAAACAGCAGTTTGCCACTGTTAGGCAACAAGTGGCCTTTTCTCTACGTCTTTTATACGTTGATGGATGCATTGATATGCTATCGGGTAGCTAATTAGCATTGCACTTCTTGTTTTTAAAAAGTTGGTTTGGTAGCTATTTGATTAGAATGATTTGTTGACAATTGGCCAATCATCTGGCAAATTGCACTTAGTGTATCGTATACACTAAGTGCAATTAAGGTTTACGTATGACATCATCCACAGCTGCTATTAATGATTCTAGTGACTTACTAGCCCTATACACTGACCCTGAAACGTGTCCTACAAACGAATTGGAAGCGGTTCCTTTGTTGGAAGAATCTGCTTTCGTTGCTTGGCAGCAGGATATTCCACGCTCCTATTTGGGTCTTTCAACAGACGAACTTGATTTTCGTATCCAAAGTTCTAGGTTGAATTTAGGAAACCGTTTGGTAATTCTTGGTCATCATTATCAGCGTGATGAAGTGATTAAATATGCAGATTACACTGGAGATTCATTTAAATTGGCTCAGCATGCTGAGGCACAAAAAGAGGCAGATTTTGTTTTGTTTTGTGGCGTTCACTTTATGGCTGAATCTGCTGATATTCTAACAAATTCTAATGTATCTGTTGTGCTTCCTAATATGGCTGCAGGTTGTTCAATGGCTGATATGGCACGTCCTATCGATGTTTTTTCTGCTTGGGATGATATTAATAATTTACTCGGGGAAGATCACGGCGTTATTCCTATTACGTACATGAATAGTGCAGCTAGTTTGAAAGCTTTTGTTGGCGAACATGAAGGGATTGTGTGTACTTCATCAAATGCCTTGAAAACTTTTGAATATGCCTTTAATCGTGGTGAAAAAGTTTTCTTTTTCCCAGATCAACACCTTGGTCGTAATACCGCATATAACATGGGTATTTCGTTAGATGAAATGGTTGTTTGGGAGCAGAAGAAGCATTGTGGGGGACTGACAAGTGCTGATTTGGAACGTGCGAAAGTGATTTTATGGGAGGGTCATTGTAGTACGCATCAACGATTCTCTGTTCAACAGATTATGGAAGCTCGTTCTTTGCATAAGGACGTAAATATTATTGTTCATCCAGAATGTGCTTGGGATGTTGTCCAAGCAGCTGATGCTAGTGGGTCTACTGAAAAAATTATTAATACCGTTAACAATGCTCCTAAGGGCTCAATTTGGGGTATTGGTACTGAGATTAATTTGGTCCGAAGATTAGCTGATCAAAACCCAGACAAGCATATTTTTTGTCTTGATCCAGTTGTATGTCCTTGTAGTACGATGTACAGAATTCATCCAGCATATCTTGCATGGGTTTTGGAATCTCTTGAGAACGGTCATATTGTCAATCAAGTTTTAGTGGATCAAGAAACCCGTAAATGGTCACTTATTGCTCTTGAACGAATGCTTGAACTTAGTTAACACGTTTTTAACGCAGGTCGCGTAGAAATTCTAACACTGTTTTTTCATAAGTTGCAGGGTTGTAATTCCACATTCTTGCATGCCCTACGGAATCTGTTTTTACAAGATTTACATATGTTGGATTCTTCAATGCTAACTGTTCACTCTCTTGGACCGGTGTTAGTTTGTCATTTGCTCCATGAAAAATTAACACCGGTATTTTAAGAGATATGGCTGTTTTACGGTAGTCGAGCCATTGCCATGGGATTCTAAATCTTAGCGTAGCTACCCATTTACCAATTTTTCCTATGAACTGAGGTACATTTCTGTCAGCAATACCATGATTCACAATGGATTCGAAAGATAGAACAGGAGCATCTAAAATTAATCCAACTACAGATGGTGCGTATATAGACTCTCTCAGGAAGCTTAGACTTATTGCACCACCCATACTAAAGCCGTAAAGGATAATATTTTTTGCTCCTTGCTCGAGTGCATATTGAACTGCTATTTCAAGATCAGGCCATTCTTTCCCAAATCCGTAATAACCATTTTTGCTAGGGTTTGTTTCTGGATCGTTCTGGTAAGTAATCACTAATATGGATGTTTGTGCTTTCTGAAGTGTTGGTATTATTCGCAGTGCTTCCTCACGGTTAGAACCTTTCCCATGTACCGCGATTACCCAGTTTTCACGATTATTTTCTATTTGCCAAGCAGGACAAAGACCTAGTTCGCATTGAAGATCTACTTCTTTAAAATCGATTCCAAGTGCATCTTTAGGTGTACCTGAGTAAAAAAATGTCTCTAGACGTATATGTTCACCAATTTTGGGAATGGTTTCCCCCTGGTAGCTTCGTGTAACTTGGCTTGTATCGTTTTGCAAGATGGCCTTTGTAAAGCCAGAACCACCTTCCCATTCAAGTTTGAAGTGGCCTTTTTCAGACAATTCATCAACGTCGTTGTTTGCGCTGATTAATTCTATAGTTTCATTGCCTATTGACCGAACAATCAAATTGTACTCATTTGGGACGAGCTCAGTACTAAAAGCCGCTTTTTTTAGTACTTCAGAGTAATACCAACCTATAGCAAATAATATGGCAAGCGCTAATAACATAACGATGAGTATGCCAATGGAAATCATTTTCATTAAATTCAGTGATTGGTTATTTCTAATTCTATTGACTTTAATCTAGCTAACTTAATTTGTTCTGGAAGCACTTTTAGAACTTTTTCAATGTCTTGGGCTGTTGTATGGTCTCCAAGGCTAAATCGTATACTTCCTGCCGCTCTTCTAATAGGGACACCCATTGCTAACAGAACATGTGATGGTTCCCAGAGTGCGCTCGAACATGCACTACCTGTACTGGTTGCAATTCCTTCTTGATCTAGCCGTACCACTAGTTCATCACTTTCTATTTCTTCAAAAGATACATTTAATATGTTTGGTAGGCTGTTGTCGTCACTTCCATTGATATGGATTCCATCAATATTTGTCTCAATGCCTTCGCGCAACTGTTGTCGTAGTTTTCGAACTCTTTTAGACCTGCTGGCAGATCCTTTACTAGCGAATTCTAATGCAGTTGCTGTTCCGACAATGCCTGCAACATTTTCTGTCCCAGCCCTTTTTTGCATCTCTTGTCCTCCTCCTACTAGCAGTGGGCGAAATGGTGTTGCTCTTTTTAGAAATAGTATGCCCATACCTTTAGGACCACCGAATTTATGTGCAGACAAACTAAGGGCATCAACACCAAGTTGATTTATATTCACTGGTAGCCATTCGGGAGCTTGTACTGCATCAGTATGTAGCAAAATTCTATGCCCCTGTTGAGTTGATGTTGTTTTTAGCAATTCGGATATTTCTGCAATTGGTTGAGTTGAGCCTACTTCATTGTTTGCAAGCATTATGCTGACCAGAATTGTGTCCGGTTGTAATGCTTGCTTTACGGTATTGGCACTGATAACTCCTGAACTGTCACAATCAAGATAAGTGACTGAGAATCCTAATTCTTCCAACCATGAGCATGCATGGAGACCTGCGTGGTGCTCAATTGATGATGTAATTATGTGTTTGCCGGATCCTGCACGATGCATAGCCTGGCTAATCCCAAGTAAGGCACTATTAATGCTTTCAGTTCCTCCACTAGTGAAAAGAATTTCTTGCGGACGTGCACCCAAACACTCCGCAACACTTGTTCGTGCTAGGTCTACTGCTTTTTGTGCTGTTTTACCGATTTTATAATGTCCACTCGGATTCCCAAAATTAGATTTTAGAAATGGTTGCATACTTTCAAAAGCTTCTATGCGTAATGGACCAGTTGCTGCATGATCAAGATATATCACTAGCTTAACCGTAGGAAAATTCCAAATTGCCCTGCTCCAATAGGTGCATCAGGATTTGAGAAGAGTACTGAAATGATTCCTAGGGCAGCTACCATTGTTGCAAAACCTAATAATGTTGCGAAAAAAACTTTTGATGTTTTTTCTTTAGAAACTGATTGAATTCCCTGTACCAGAAATAAAAACATCAAGGATATCGGGAGTATTGCAAAAAGCGGATATATGAAAGGAATAGCCATAAAAACTGATAACCCAAGAGGAACAGCTGCATAACCACCCACACATAAGAGTGCATGTAGATCAACATTGATTCGAAAGACTTGCACAAGTATCACGAAGATCACTAGTAAACACTCTATGTACAGGAGGGCCATAAATAATGAACCAAAAACAAAGGTATTAACGAATACGCCCGAAACACCGGATGCAGGGCCCGATATCTCCCAGAATAAAAATGATCCAAGTCCTGCTAATAACGTACTGATTACGATAATTATGATCGATGGTTTAAGGCTTATGTTTCTTGCATCTCGGATTTCGTTGAATACTTCTTGGTCAAACTTTAATAGTCGACCTATTCGATATAGGGGTACACGGAACGCTTGAAGTAGTTCACCCATTCCAAGAGCATAGCTCTAAATTGCAGAAAGTGTGTTAGGTATTATGAACCGGTCTTTTTTTTGCTAACCCTGGGCGACGCGGAAACCTTTTATCTGTGCTTCGAATTTTTCTTATTTTCACTACACTTATTGATTTGCTTATAGCAGGGCGTATTTTTTGTAAGCTGATAATTTCACAACCCAATATATCAATGGCCTCTTTAGCCGCTGTTATTTCTGATTGCACGAGTGTTCCCTTGGGAGCGATAATTAATCCTCCTAATTGTGTTAGCGGTGCAGTGTATTCTAGAATAGTTGCGAGTTTGCCAACTGCTCTCACTCCAACTAGTGTGCATTGTTCGCGGAGTTTACCTCTACCAGCTGTTTCGGCACGCGTTGCATGCACCTCGATATTTCCAAGATCAATTTGTTCCTTTGCTTCTATAAGCAACGATGCTTTTTTAAGGTTTGATTCTATTAGATGAACCTCGCTGTCTGGTTTCATGATCGCCCAAATTATTCCAGGAAATCCACCCCCTGAACCTACATCGCAAATGGGTCCTGATTGTTCGTTGTCGACATATCTCAGCATTTCTAAGGCTTCTGCATAGTGTCTGAACATATCTTTATCTGTGGATGCAACTGCACGTACACGTGTGGCATTTTTTGTCAAAAGCTCAGCATGCGCCTGTAATTTACTTATAGATGAGGGTATTTCATCTAGTTCAGGAAAGAGCCTTTGGAGTTTACCCCAATTTAAATCAGACATTCAGAACCTCTTGCGTTACTAGATGTTACGATTAATAAATGCCCGATTCGAATGTACATGAAACGACCGAAAAGATAGAAATGTCGCTGAATGCAGCTTTTAAGAATTTTCTTACAACAGACCATGGAAAGGATGTTACTGGTAACCGTTTTGTTCGCCACTACATAGATTATGCTGGAGGGGAAACAATTATAGATACTATTAGTCGATCCCGTGTTGAATCTTATGTTACTGAGAATATTTTGAAAGGTCATACAGGTTTCGATCCGAATGCAGAAGAGCGAGTACTGGCCCTTAAAGTATGGTTCCAGTTTTTAAAGAAGAAGAAATATACTGAGGTTAATTTGGGTAACATCATTCGTGCTCCTAGAAAACCTAGAGGTGCTATTGCTCGTACTAAAGCTAAACTTAATTCTTCGGAGACCCAAGTGACTGCAGAAGGGCTTAATGAACTCAAGCAAGAACTTGAAAATTTACAGGCTGTGACCCCAAGGCTTCGCCAGGATGTCGCGATTGCTCGAGAAGACAAGGATTTTCGTGAAAATGCCCCCTTGGATGCTGCTCGTGAAGCACTTGCCTTCAATTTAGGACGTATAACTGATTTAACTACTATTTTGGATAATGCAGTGGTTAGTGAAGAGGTTTCGTCTGATGGTTCAGCCATGCTTGGATCGTTAGTTCGTATTTCAAATCTAGATGATGAGAAGCAATATGAATACACTCTTGTAAGTGCCCATGAGGCTAATCCTTCCTTGCGTAAGATTTCTATTGAGTCACCGGTAGGGAAAGAATTGTTGCACCGTCGAGTAGGTGAAGAGATTACTGTTACTGCACCAATCGGAGAGATCCGTTTTCGTGTCGAAGAAGTTGGCTTGACCTAACATTAACAACAGTCATCTTTATATCCACATCGCTGACATACAGCGATGCGAGCACCTTTGATATCTGGAATTGATAGTCCACAACGTGGACATTTTTGAAGAGGAATATTTTTCACAGACACACTAGCACGGTATATCATCTTTAAATTCTTAACAAGTAATTGTTGACAAGAGTAAGCATTTAAATATAAGTTGTTTTCAGTTCAACAGACCGTAGGAGGCCTGATAATAATGGATATGACTTTGACACGAAATGATATTCGAGCTGTTTTAGCAGAATTGCTTGGAACGCTCGTTTTTGTACTTTTAGGTACTAGTGCTGTTGTCAGTGTAAGTAATGCTGATGATGCTGGTAAATTCATGGTAATTGCTGTGGCACATGGACTTGCAATACTTGTTGTGGTTGGTTTTACCGCCAAACTAAGCGGTGGGCATGTTAATCCCGCAGTTACTGTGGCAATGATGTTCTCACGCCATATCGGGGTATTTAGAGGTGCTTTGTATATTGTTGCACAAGCTGTGGGGGCAGTTGTTGGTTCATTACTAGTGAAGTGGGTTGTACCAAATTCCCTTGAGGGGAATCTTGGAGCCCATGGTTTAGCAGATGGGGTAGCAGTTGGAGAAGGCTTGCTCTTAGAGATTCTCCTTACGTTTATTTTGCTCCTCGTTATTTATAACGTGGCAGTTGGTAAACGTGCTGTTGTTAGCGCGCCTGTAGCCATTGGCTTAACTGTGTTAATACTTCATTTTTCAGGTCTTTTTCTTACTGGTGGTTCTTTTAACCCCGCACGTTCATTTGGACCTGCAGTTGTAGCAAATGTATGGGGTGATTTTTGGATTTACATCTTAGGACCTGCTATTGGTGCTATTGCAATGAGCATCGTTTGGCAGATTTGGAAAAC
>CAWVTC010000025.1:0-16283 GCA_963933025.1 uncultured Dehalococcoidia bacterium
CATATAGGTACTACTCAGGCCGAAAAAATTGGCTTTAATTGGGGGCCAATCTCAACATCTCTAGCAAATCTTAAAGAAGCCTGGACTGGAATCACTTGGTAAGCAGCTTTTAGCAAATCTAAAGCACTAAATGGGATCCAACTTCTTCCTCGTTGATATCTGGTCCTACAACCGCACAATGTAATTTTTCATCTGTAAAAAGTTCTTCAGCCAACACATTAATTTCATCAGCAGTAACACTTCGCGTATCTTTGACGAAACTATCGATGGTCTCAATCTCACCACGAGTAAGAATATGCTCACCATGCCTCTGCCCTAGAGAAAAAGCAGTTTCAAGCGAAAGCCTGAATCTACCAACCGTATGTTCCTTGGCACGATTCAATTCATCCTGAGAAACCCTTTCCCTTTTTAATTTCCTGAGTTCATCAAGGCATACTTGAATTGTTTCAAGTAAGCGATCAGTATCTACCCCGGCTGAAATAGTAAACATACCTGAATCATCCAGATAACCGTATGAGGAATGCACAGAGTAAGCTAATCCTCGACGCTCACGAACTTCATGAAAAAGTCGGGATGACATTCCCGCTCCTAAAATATCATTGAGGATACGTAAAATGGGTAATCTAGAATCATGGCGACCAAAAGAAGGGAACCCCAAAATCAAACTGCACTGATCAATTTCTCTTGAATCAGTTAGCAAACGCGGACCTTTAATCAAAGGATCATATGGAGCATAGCTAGGAATCGTTCCAGAAGGAATTTCACCGAAAAGTGGAACTGCTAGATCAAGAACCTGTTCATGTTCAACATTTCCAGCAACAGAAAGCACAATATTCTGCCCAATATACCAGCCGTTTATAAGCTCCAGAAAATCAGGCCGCTTCATTTCTCCCACCCCTTCGATCGAACCACCCACATCCCATCCACAAGGCTGATCGCCATATACTGCTTGGCCTATTAAACGTGCTGCCCACGCAGCAGGGTGATCATGGTTCCGTTTTAATTCCTGTTGAACCACTGTGCGCTCTCGATCAATTTCCTCGGTTGCAAGCGTGGAATGGAGAAGCATATCAGCAGTAACATCTAGCGCAATACCAAGACGATCAAACGGCACAATTTGCCAATAACACGTGTTCTCTTTACTTGTATAAGCATTTAAGGTGCCGCCGGCACCTTCTATCTCTTCTGCAATCATATTAGCAGCAGGTCGTTTTTTAGTTCCTTTAAAAATCATATGTTCCAAAAAATGAGTTATCCCATTTAAATGTTGTGGCTCTGAACGCGAGCCAACACCTACAAAAAGTGATACCGTGACAGCTTGCGTTGTCGGAATTGGTGTGGTTACGATACGAAGTCCGTTAGGAAGTGTGGTTGTTTGCCATGTTTTTGACACAATCGCCTCTCAAATCTGAACTATTGTAAGGCAGATTAAAAGCACATCACAAACTAACTGTAAAAAAACTTTTAATTAATAACCTACTTATGTACAAAAAGAAGATTATCCAAAACAATATAGCCGCCCAAATTGTACAATTTATCCAGTTGAGACTCCTCGTAAGATACAATCGTATAGTTTGCGTAGCAAAGTTTTGGTAGGGCAGCCATTGACGATGCCCTTGCTAACGTTGGATATAGCTATATTACAAATTTTTTTTGAGAGATTTCTAGATGAATAAGCAGATATTGACAATATGGTTACCAATACTCGTAACTGTAGGAATCCTCATAGCTACTGTTATTCTTGCAAATAATAGTGAAAGCAACCTGATTTATGATTCTAGCTATACAACTACTGCTACCCCTTTGGCTAAAAATGATACAAGTCTGCATGTGCCGTCTTCTCAGTGCAGAAAATTACCGCAGGGGAATACTCACAAATATTTTGGCGAAGCATCAGGAGAAGTAGTTAACAAATCAGACAGAACTCTTCGTATGGATGAATGGGTGAAAGTTTATGTAACTTGGCAAGATGATTCTGGCAAAACATTGTACACAAGTTGGAGCTTTATTGATGTCCACAGCTTTCTGCCAGAATCATCTTCTACTTGGAGTATTGATGATTCTTCTTTTTGGAACATCCAAGATGGCAATAGTGAAAAAAACATGACTGAGCCATCTAGCTGTGTAATCCATTTTGAAGTATATGATATTGTAGTCACCCCAACCTTTGGTTCCAAAACAATCTTTTTTAAATAATCCTTCAAAACAATTACTTTAATTACCGATCCAGCTAACTTTAAGGGTAATGTTGTAGTTGAGGGTGAAATGAATAGTAAACCATTAAGTGATATAACAATTTTAGACTTAACATGGGTCCTATCAGGCCCATATGCATCTATGGTACTTTGTGATTTAGGCGCCGAGGTTATCAAAATAGAAAGACCTCCATTCGGAGATGTCTCTCGTACAAACGGACCATATCAAAATGGCTGGAGTGGTTACTTCTTTAGCATCAATCGAGGAAAACGCTCGGTAGGAATAGATCTTCGTACAAAAGAAGGTCGTGAAATTTTTTTAGAGTTAGTGACCGGGGTAGATGTAGTTGTGGAAAACTTCACTCCAGGAACAATGGATCGACTCGGTATCGGTTATGACACACTCTCAAAACTAAATTCCGGATTAGTCTTTGCAAGCATTTCAGGATTTGGGCAAACAGGACCATATAGACATCGCCCTGCATTAGATGTAATTGTGCAAGCTATGGGTGGTGTCCTCTCTATTACTGGAGAACCAGAAGGATCTCCAGTAAGGCCTGGTGTTTCTTATGGCGATATTTCTGCTGGACTTTTTACAGTAATAGGAATTCTTAGTGCACTCCATGAAAGAGAGCGTAGTGGTTTAGGACAATCGCTCGATATTAGCATGTTAGATTGCCAAGTTAGCGTTATGGAAAATGCCATCATGCGGTACGGAGTTACAGGTGAGCCGCCAAAACCACTAGGAACACGACATCCAACAGCAACCCCATTTCAAGCTTTCCCTACTGCAGATCGTCCAATTGTAATAGCTCTAGGTTTTCAGGCTGATGAACAATGGGCACTCTTGTGTGGCCTTATAGGTCTCTCAGATCTGATCGATGACACACGTTTCAATACTGGACCCAAACGAACTAATCATCATCAAGAGCTAGAACCTTTATTAATACAAGCATTTAAAAAGAAACCAGCACTTGAGTGGCTCACAGAATTAGAAGCTGTAGGCATACCTTGCGGACCAGTTAATTCAATTCCTGAAGTAGTGGATGACCCACAAATAAAGCATCGCGGAATGATTCAAGAAGTTACGCATAATGTTGCAGGAACAATACCGATCGCAAATACCCCATTCCGCTATTCACGTTCAGAAACAGGAATATCAGGACCACCTCCAAGCTTTGGAGCCGATACAGAGACAATTCTTAATGAAAGATTAGGATTGTCCAAAGAAACACTTGCCACTTTAAAGGAAAATAAGGTGATTTCGACATTAGGAGATCCTGATGTCGAATCATTACTACATTAAACATCAAACCAATTAATCTCTGTAGAGTTTATGTTCATCAATATAGTTTCGAACAACAACAGGAAGGGCATGCGATACACGTCCATCTTTAATATCTGCTCGGGCAACTGTTGATGAATAACGACGCATTATGTCATTAAGTTCCAAAACGATAATTTTCTCTTTCCAATGTGCAGCATTATGTGAAATCCATTGACGAACTTTAGAAACATCATCATCATTTCGATTCGCAGTAATTAATCGACATTCGTCAAAAAATGCTTCCAGCTCAAGGTTCATGGCTCTGATACCATCGTAGAATTGCAAATCAAATAATCGGACCAAAGTATCAAAACCTACAATAAAATCAAACGAAAGATCAGGAAACGTACTCTGTAAAGCTAACGCTTGATTAACAATTTTTGCCTTGTTAATTCCTAAAACATGTATATCTAAAGTTTTCTGAATAACCAGAAGCATAGATATGCGGTGAGAAAGAGACTCTTCAGGAGCTATTTTAGAAACATTTTTCGTGGTTAGCATTGCGGCAACAGAATGCACATCATTAACTGTTTTACTTAATTCCAGTAGTTCTAAATGGGCTAGGGTGGGAGGGTTAAAAGCTGCAGGCAAAATAGCGACCCTTGTTTTAAATAGTGCACCATTATCAAAGCTCACTACACTGGGCCCTTTAGTCGAAATTAGTTCCCTTAAAGAACGGGCTTTTTTTGCATCCACAATTTGATTGTACTTTGATATTTGAAAAACTCTAAAAAAACCCACTCTCCAGAACAGTAATACACTATGCGCATGGCTACTCTTCTCTTCGATATTGATATGACTTTAATCACGACTAATGGCGCAGGTAGGGCAACAATTAAAGCAACTTTAGAAAGTCTCGTTGGAACAGCAGAGCCAATGGATTCAATAAGCGTCCATGGAAAAACAGATTCGTGGATTTACAACGAAGTATTAAAACAATTAAAAATCCAGCCAACACCTACAATTCTTAAAAATTTATACGCAACACACATACAACTATTGCCAAAAGAACTGGAAAAACGTGAAGGAACAATCCTTGGTGGCGTATCTTCACTACTCAAAACCCTTGCTCAGTATCCCATCACCTTAGGTCTGGCAACTGGAAATTTAGAACAAGGTGCAGAAATAAAACTGCGACACTTTGGGCTTTGGGATCACTTCAGTGGTGGTGGATTCGGTGATATACACAAAAAACGGGAGGATGTTGTTAAAGATGCATTACAAAAATGTAGTAGTGCAGGATTCGAAGCAACTGTAATTGGAGACACCCCGTGGGATATAAGTTCCGGCAAAGCAATGGGTACAAGAACACTTGGCGTTGCCACGGGTATATTCAAAGAAAATGAACTACGTAAAAGTAGTGCAGACTTAGTAGTTAGCACTTTGGAAGAAACAGAACAATTGCTCGAATTTTTAATTTTTTGAAAATTTATTCCAAAAGATCAATCCGATTCCGCAAACCCTGCACACGTTCCTTAGCATCACTTAGCCTGGAACGCATCGAATCAATCACATTTTCCGGGGCCTTTTCAAGAAAATTAGTATTTGATAACTGACCTTCCATTTTTTGAAGATAGGCTTCTGCATCCATCAACTCACTATTTAGGCGTTCTCGTTCTGCAGAAATATCTACTTGAGGAAGAGCTAATGCCACTTCTGTCGAAGCAACTCGTGCAAAAGCGAAATCACCAGAAGGTAACTCTTGATCAGAATCCAGAATAGAAAGAGCAACATGGGAAATAAAGCAGGTCGCTTCATTGGTTGCTAACAGCTCAGCTCTAAAGGTATCTGAACGTATAAAAACGTCAGGACGTATACCTGCGGGAAGACCTTTTTCCACACGTATATTTCGAATAGATCGATTCACATCAATAACATGATTCATTGCAGACTCAACAGGCAAGTCAATCCAAGTTTTATCACTCACAGGATAAGGTTCAATGATAAGAGGTTCTAAAAGACTGTCTGTGCCCGATACACTGGGCTGCAAATACCCCCATAATTCCTCGGTAATAAAAGGCATGAACGGATGTAGCAATGCTAATGCACGCTTCAAAACATATGTAAGGATATCCACAGGGACCATATCGTCAGCCCGAAGACGAACCTTACACATTTCCAAGTACCAGTCCCAAAATTCACTCCAGAGAAAATCATGAATTTTGCGTCCAGCTTCACCAAGTTGATAAGCACTCAACAGTGAATTAACTTCATCTTCCAAACCTGCTAAACGAGAAAGGATCCATCGATCTTCAACCGCAAAGCCCAAGCGATTATTAATATCTGGCGGGGAAACCGTTTCTTGCTTTGTATTCATCAAAATGAATCGTGCACTATTCCAAAGTTTGTTCGCAAAATTACGTGCAGCAACTAAACGTTCCTCGTTATATTTCATATCCTGGCCAAGCGTAGAACCAGTGAGTAAAGCAAAACGAAACGCATCTGCCCCATAAGTAGATGCTGAAATCAATGGATCGACCACATTTCCACGAGACTTTGTCATTTTCTCGCCGTTAGCATCTCGAATAAGGCCATGGAACAAGATATTTTTAAACGGGATATCACGTTCATCAGAACGTTCACTTTTCATATTATATAAACCAAGCATGACCATTCGCGCACACCAAAAGAACATGATGTCGTAACCCATTTGCATATCTGTAGTCGGATAAAAATAACGCAAATCAGCGGTATCATCAGGCCAGCCAAGATCTGCATGTGGGGCAAGTGCAGACGAAAACCAAGTGTCTAGTACATCCTCATCTTGTTTTAACTGTGCTGAGCCACAAAAAGAACAACTTTCAGGATCTTGAACGGCAACTGTCATTTCTCCACACTCACAGTACCAAACAGGTATTTGGTGACCCCACCAAAGCTGGCGACTTATACACCAATCACGAATATCATCCAGCCAATTGAGGAAAGTACGACTAAAACGTTCTGGAACTACATTAATACGGCCACTACGAATAGCTAAGGATGCATTCGAAGCAAGCGAGCTACCTGGTTCATATTCTTGGTTAACACCCACCCACCATTGTTCAGAAGGGAGAGGTTCGACAGAATCTTTGCATCTACTACAATGCCCAACAGTATGGGTATAAGGTACGACACTTTCAAGAAAACCCTGCTCATCAAGATCTCTAATAATCGCCTCGCGTGCCTCAAGGCGATCAAGCCCAACGTAAGGGCCAGCTTCATCCCCCATACTAGCGTCACGTTCTATTACGACAATTGCTTCAAGATCATGTCGTTGTCCGATTTCCCAATCGATAGGATCATGTGCCGGAGTAACTTTTAAAGCACCCGTCCCAAAATCCATTTTTACAGAATCATCAGCAATAATTGGAAGTTCTCTACCAATAATTGGTAACAAGACAGTTTTTCCAATTTTTTCTTCATACCTTGGATCTTCAGGATGCACTGCAACACCCGTGTCACCTAACATAGTTTCAGGTCTAACAGTCGCAACAGTAAGAGAATCAGGAAGAGGCATGCCACCTTCACCAACAATCGGATATCGAATATGGTAAAGATTAGCTTCTTCCTCAACATAATCTACCTCGAGATCACTTAGGGCCGTTTCGCATCGAGGGCACCAATTAATCATACGTAGGCCTTTATAGATCAATCCATCATTGTATAAATTCACAAACGTTGTGCGTACAGCACGAACAATTTTTGGATCTAAAGTAAAAACATCTCGAGACCAATCAGCAGATGCTCCCAAGGCTCGATGTTGTTCATAAATTCGGCCCCTATACTGTTCCACCCATTCCCATGTTCGTTTTAGAAATTCCTCTCGACCAACATCATGGCGAGACAAACCTTCACTAGCCAGCTCACGCTCTATCACATTTTGAGTAGCTATACCTGCATGATCTTCACCTGGGAGCCATAACGCCTTAAAACCACGCATGCGTCTCCATCGCACAAGAGCATCAGTCAAAGCGTCTTCAAGTCCATGACCAAGATGCAACTGCCCGGTTACATTAGGTGGAGGCATAATAACCGCATAAGCATCACTGCCCTGATCAGGCTGGGCATTGAAAAATCCCCCATCTTCCCACATTTGATATATGCGAGACTCAACATCAACAGGGTTATAAGTGCTCGGAAGTGCAGATGGCATTAATGGAGTTTAACAGGAGCAGCACAAACACCTAAAGATCTGCTAACCGACTCACAGCCTCTATTAAAGTGTCATCAGATTTACTGAATGTAAATCTGATGAATTGATTCCCATGTTTGCTTGAATAAAAAGATGAGCCCGGAACAGGCGCGATTCCACAATTACGAATCATATGATGAGCAAAATCGGTGTCATCACCTTTAAAATTATGAGCTTTGAAATCGGCCATAATGTAATAAGCACCCTCCGGAGTACGACATTCAAAACCCATTTCGCGTAGAGGAGTTAGCAATAAGTCACGTTTCTTTTGATACATTTCAGCAAGTGCTGGATAGTATGCATCACCTTGCTCTACAGCAACTGCCGCTGCCTCTTGGAGAGGAGCCGGAGCACCAACTGTTAAATAATCATGCACTTTACGAACAGCAGCACTTACCTTTTCGGAAGCTACTACATACCCTATTCGCCAACCAGTAACGCTAAATGTTTTAGATATTCCACTGATAATAACCGTGCGTTCAAGCATCTCCGGAAAGGATGCGATTGAGATATGTTGACGCCCATCAAAAACAATATGTTCATAAATCTCATCAGTAATTGCTAAGCAATCATACTCAATGCAGAAATTCGCAATTGTAGCCAACTCATCATAAGTAAAAACCTTGCCACTAGGATTGTTCGGCGTGTTAATAATGATGGCTTTTGTTTGACGGGAAAAAGCAGCACGCAACTCAAGAGGATCAAAGGAAAAATCAGGACCACCCAAGGTAACATATTTGATTTTAGCCCCACTCATCGCTGCATCAGGAATATAATTTTCATAAAAAGGTTCAAAAACAATTACCTCATCATCTGGCTCAACAAATGCCAACATCACGGCCATCATCGCTTCTGTGGCACCACAGGTAACAGTTATATGTACATCCGGATCAAGTTCAAAGCCATAATTTCTTTCATACTTTTGTGATAATGCTTGTCGTAAACGAAATGCACCCCATGTAATAGCATATTGGTTAATATCGTCATTAATTGCATCAATAGCAGCTTGTTTTACAAAACTTGGAGCTGGGAAATCAGGATATCCTTGGGCTAAATTAATTGCTCCATGCACTTGGGCAAGTCGTGTCATTTCCCGAATAACTGATTCAGTAAAAACACTGGTTCTTGCTGTAGGTTTGAATTGCACGGTAACGCCCTAACGTATATCGGAAAAACGAGTAGACACTTATGCCTCTCGTTTAGAAAGAACGATAACTGGAATAACACGACCAGACCGTTTTTCATAATCGGCATAATGCGACATTACTTCTATAAATTTTTTATAAAAATGGGTTCGAGCAGGTTCTTCAGCAAGAGACCCTTCCATTAAAATTAACTTACTGCCAATACGAACTGTAACATTTGGATCAACCTCAATATTGCGAACCCAAGCAGGATGACGGGAATTACCACCTGCTGAAGCAGGTAGCAAAAGATTGTCACCATCTTCAAGATATAAAAGTGGCAATGTTCGCAAACGCCCTGTTTGCGAACCAGTAGTAGTCAACAAAAGAAACTTAAGCGTTCCAAATTGAGAACCCAAAAAACCATTCGTGAAAACATAAAGCCATCGGTGAATCAAACCAATAAAATGCATAAGAGTCGGATTCATTTGAAAACCTAGAGAATGCCTTGCGACTTTAAAAGCTCTGCCATGGTCGATCCTATTTCAGCAGGAGAATCACTCACTACAGCACCTGCAGTGGACAATGCAATTTTTTTATTCTCAGCTTTCCCATCATCACCGGAAATAATGGCACCAGCATGTCCCATTCGTCGACCAGGAGGTGCTGTAGCACCAGCTATAAATGCAACGACAGGTTTCTGAACATAATCATTAATATATAAAGCCGCATCCTGTTCTGCAGAACCACCAATTTCACCAACCAAAACAATTGCATCAGTTTCAGGATCTTCATTCAACAATTGAACTGCCTGTTTCTGTGTAGTACCAATAATAGGATCACCACCCACACCGATACATGTACTTTGGCCAATTCCTTCAGCTGTAAGCTGAGCTACAACTTCATATACAAGCGTGCCAGAACGACTAACCACACCAACTCGGCCAGGGAGAAAAATATCACCGGGCATGATTCCTGCTCGTGAATTTGTAGCTGGAGTTATAACCCCGGGGCAATTAGGACCAATTAGCATAGAATCACTGCTGCTTAAGGCATGTTTAACACGAACCATATCAGCAACCGGTATTCCTTCAGTTATACAAATAACAACTGGGATCTGAGAAGCAGCGGCCTCTAAAATAGCATCTGCAGCAAAAGGTGCCGGAACAAAAATGATGCTTACATTGGCTTCGGTTTCTCGAACAGCAGTATCTACGGTGGAGAAAATAGGAACGCCATCTTGCTCCTCACCACCTCGTCGAGGATGGATAGCACCTACCACATTAGTACCATAGTCAATTGAACGACGCATATGATTAGCGCCCTCGGTACCTATACCTTGAACAATTAATTTTGTATTTTCGTTTAAAAGAACGCTCATTATGCCCCTTACAGCGTACGCTAGACACGCACGGTACAGTTACATGGGCAGTATGCCCGCACGCATTGTAACCAGAAGAAGCGTGTATGCACCTATAATTTATAAAAAAAGGAAAAAGATTATGGCAATGGCATTAGACGGAATTAAAGTATTAGATCTATCAAGGCTTGCTCCTGGTCCTTATTGTTCGATGCTACTGGCGGATTTTGGAGCAGAAGTTTTACTAGTTGAAGCTATACCTGGTTCCTCAAAAAAATTAGGGAGCGGTCCACAAAGTGGAAAAGAAGGAGCAGCACGTGCCGCAGCATATAACGCATTAGGGAGAGGAAAACGTTCAATTGCTTTAAACCTAAAAAATACTGAAGCTCGAAAAATATTTTTAGAATTAGTAGATGATGCGGATATAGTTCTTGAAGGTTTTCGACCTGGAGTTGTAGAGCGCCTAGGTGTTGACTACGAAACAATCTCTGCAAGAAATCCAGGCATTGTATATTGCTCTCTTTCAGGATTCGGACAAACTGGACCTTATAGCGACCTAGTTGGCCATGACATTAACTACATCAGTATTGGCGGTGGCCTTGGCGTTATTGGGCGACCTGGAACTGCACCTGCAATACCAGTAAATATGCTGGCGGATTTTGCAGGTGGTGGTCTATTTGCTGCATTTTCAATCTGCATTGCCTTGCTTTCAAAACAAAATACAGGAAAGGGTCAATACATAGATATGGCTATGAGTGATGGGGTATTGTCCCTTATGACAAGTGCGTTTACGGGGTTTTTCGCATCCGGAACACCCCTACGCCCAGGAGAAGGATTCTTAACTGGAGCACGTCCTTGGTACGATACTTATCAATGTAGTGACGGTCGTTGGTTTTCCATAGGCAGCATAGAACCACACTTCTATAACTCGCTTTGCCAAGTCTTAGGAACCGAGGAATACCTAGAACATCAACATAATGAAAAACTTTTCCCGGAAATGAAAGAGAGGTTTGCAGAAATTTTCTTAACTAAAACTGCTGAAGCCTGGATGGATATAATGTCAAAGCACGATATTTGCGCATCTCCAGTTTTGGAACAGGAAAACGTACCTACTGATCCGCATAATATCGCACGTGAAATGATACTTGAACTTGAAACATCAATAGGGCTAGTCCAACAAATTGGAATCGCACCAAAATTAAGTGATACTCCAGGGAAAGTTAGTAAAACGGCTCCCCTTGTAGGTGAAGATACCACACAAATATTGATAGAATTAGGCTACTCAACAGAACAAATTAAAAAGCTACAATTAGCAGAAGTTGTCGGATAAAGGAGAAACTATGACACCAGAATATCGCATCGTTGCTGATGGATTACGCTTTCCAGAAGGACCACTTGAACTACCAAACGGGGATATATTGGTTACAGAGATAGAAGCTGGTCGCTTAACCAGAGTAAAATTGGATGGTTCATGCGAAGCTTTTGCACAAACAGGAGGTGGACCTAATGGGGCGGCCATTGGGCCTGATGATGCAATCTATGTAACTCAAAATGGTGGGTTTGAATGGACTGATTCAACATTATCAGATGGAACACAAATTTTAAGCCCAGGTGACCGTTCACAAAACTATCAAACAGGATCGATTCAACGGGTCAGCCCAACCGGTGACTCTGTCACAACACTTTACGATAGCTGTGATGGAGAACCCTTAAAGGGGCCGAATGATTTAGTTTTTGATCACGAAGGAAATTTTTATTTCACAGACCTTGGAAAACGTTATGGGAGAAAAAGAGATATTACAGGTTTGTATTATGCTTCTCCAAATGGAAAATTTATCCAAGAAATAGTTTTTCCATTTGAGAGCCCCAATGGTATAGGCCTAAGCCCGGATGAAAAGACTCTCTACGTTGCTGAAACACCGAGCGGTCGTCTTTGGGCATTTGACATTGTCAGCCCAGGAGAGGTAACGAATAGGCGGGTTCTTGGAACTGCTCCACCTGCACTACCAAGCAACCAGGCTATGTTTGATTCTCTCTGCGTAGATGCAGAAGGTAATATTATTATCGCAACCATTTTAAACGGAGGAATCACTTCAATCTCTCCTGATGGAAAACATGTGACACATATACCTTTACCAGATCGAATTACAACCAATCCCTGTTTTGCTGGCCCTGATTTAAGAACGCTGTATGTAACGTTAGGTAGTACTGGCAGATTAATAGCATTTGATAACTGGCCAACACAAGGTCTCAGATTAGCTTTCCAAAAAAGTTGATTTGCCTGGCAAGCTACTTATAAAATTCAACCTCTATGGTGATGCTACAGTACGATACTGACGTGGCAAAAAGAATCCTTATAACAAACGATGATGGGATTGATTCACCAGGATTATGGGCGTTAGTAAAAGCCTGTAGTAAACATGAATGCGAAATTATAGTAGCGGCACCGCGTGAAAATCAAAGTGCCGCAGGCGCAAGTCTTACATTACGCAAACGAATAGAATGGGAATCTGTTAAAAACCCACCTGTAACCAATATTCAGACTTGGTCTGTAGGAGGACGCCCAGGCGATGCAGCGATAGTCGGACTTGATCACTTAAGCGAATCAACCGACATACTCATTTCGGGAATAAATCAAGGCGCAAATATCGGTTTTGATTTGTCGATCAGCGGAACAGTTGGTGCTGCCCTCCAAGGATATTTTCGCGGGGTCACTTCCTTTGCAATCTCATATGCTATGACACCACAAACAGCAGTAGACTGGTCAACCGCTGAACATATAGCAAGCATTATCTGCGGAAAAGCATTATCTGAAGAAATTCCAAAAAAATCTTTCTTAAACATTAATATCCCTCTTGCACCTATAGAAGAAATTTCAGGAATAATCGTTACCAGAGCCGAAGAAACCGGTTATTTTCAACTCGAAGATGCAAAGAACAACGGTAGTAAACTCAAAAGAAAAATTTCTGCAGATCCTAAGCCAATACCTCAAGTTGGAACGGATCTTTGGGCTCTCTCTCAAAAATATGTCAGTGTTTGCCCAATCCAAACGAACTTAACAGACTATCGGAAAATGGACGCCCTTGGAAAAATACTTAACGAAAATTGGGACGCGTAACTGGAATCGATTCTATTTGAACATTAGCTCTAAATTTAGAATAAACTAACTTCATGAGTTATATCCAACTACTTGATTACGAATATTTCCCACCTACTGGATTCGCCTTAACTGGGGGGTTAGAACCAGGTACTGTAATTGACTATGAATCACGGCTTAGACATTCAGGTACATGGAGCGGCAATCCTCATGGAGCGGCAATCGGTTTCGCTCAATTTGATGAATATCAAGATTTCTCTACTGAAGAAAAAACTGAACTACCATCAGGTGATATCTACGCAATTACCAGCCCAATCATCTCTTCCCACCCCAAATTGGATATGCATCGCTGGATTGGCCGAACCATAACAAAATTTCAGCTACTGGATGGATTCTCCCCATTCCCCCAAGTAACTGATACTGTGAAAAAGTTTGAGCAAATGGTTGGAGGTTTTGCCGAAAAACATGGAGACTTCTTTTCAAATAATGTGCATGGGGAAAGTTATGTAGAACTCTCAATTTTTGATTGGTATCTCGAATGGAAAGCTATAGGAACTGCTGCAACTAAAGCAACAACTAGCGACGGGAAAAAAGAATTATTAGACAAAGCAAAAAATAAGCAGACTATCTTGAATGAATACCTGTATGCAGATAATTATGATAACGAAACCCGACAGACCATCACTATTAAGCCAGATAGTCTGCTTGACTGGTGCTGGGCGTTGATAGCTCGAGACGTGCTCGACAACATTACCTATACAAAGTGCAACAACTACAAAAGTGACAGCAATCCAACTGGTTGTGAACATGAGGTTCCATCGGTGGATCTAGATGGTGCAACTGTCGTCAAATACTGCAGCGAAGACTGTACAAAAGGATAAAATGTCTGGGCACTCAAAATGGGCATCTATTAAGCGTAAAAAAGCCGTTACCGATTCAAAGCGTGGTGCCTTATTTACAAAACTTGCAAAAGAAATACAAATCGCTGTAAAAGCTGGTGGTGGGGCAGACCCAGAAGCAAACTTCAAGCTGCGTTTAGTAATTCAACGTGCAAAATCTGCCAATATGCCAAATGATAATATTGATCGATCAATCGCAAAGGCATCAGGCGAAGGTGAAAATGCACAATTAAACGAAGTCAGTTATGAAGGGTACGGACCAGGAGGTGTTGCTGTTCTTGTACAAACCGTCACAGACAACCGTAATAGGACTGTTTCTGCAATACGACACGAATTTACTAGAGCTGGTGGAAATCTCGGTGAAACTGGTTCGGTAGCTTGGCAATTCGAAGCTAAAGGTACTATTACCGTTGGATTGATTGGTGATGAGGAAGAATTAACTTTGCTAGCAATTGATGCAGGAGCTGATGACGTCGAATCGTTGGATACAGTATTAGATCTCCAAACAGACCCAAACACATTAGAAGAAGTTAGGAAACAACTAGAAGAACGAGGCATTGAAATTGAAAATGCTGACATCTCAATGGTACCTAAGGTGACACTATCACTGGACACCTCTGATGCAAAAAAAACATTGCATCTATTAGACAGACTTGAGGAACTTGAAGATGTTCAACGTGTTTATTCTAATGGTGAATTTACAGATGAAATTTTAGCTAATTATGACAATTAATTTTAAACATTCCCGGATCTATACTTAGCAATATATGCGTATTCTAGGTATAGATCCGGGAATGAATGCCACAGGTTATGGAGTGGTAGAATTTGACAAACAAAACGATAATTGTCGGCACATCACTCATGGCATAATTCGTACAAAAAGTTCTGAAGAACTAACCATAAGACTACAAGTGATTAGAGACGGCATTGCTAAAATTATCGGTGAATACGATCCCTCTTTTGGTGCAGTAGAAGGCGGATTCGTTGGTACTAATGCACGCAGCGCACTATTACTCGGACATGCACGAGCAATTGCTATATTAACGTTAGGTGATGGTAACTTAACAGTAAGTGAATACTCACCGTCTTTGGTCAAGCAGACTGTAGTAGGCTACGGACATAGCACAAAACAACAAGTTGCAGAAATGGTAAGGCTGCAACTAAATCTTAAGCTACGACCAAAACCAGCAGATGCCTCTGATGCACTAGCAATCGCGATAACGCATTGGGCACATCTGAAATCAAACCTTCTGAAATAACTTAGTAACGCCCACTAAGCTTGGTATGATCCCATGAGTAAATTTTTTGAGGTTGCACGCGTACAGCAATTCTTTTAGAAGCTGCCTTATAGGCAGCTTCAGGATCTGTTGTATTAACAGGCATACCTCTATATTTCAAAGCAACTTGCGCCATAATATCTGCTGTGTAGTCAGTATCATCTACAAGCTCAGCTGTACCCTGCATTACTAAACCACGTAACTCTTCGTACTCTTTACCAGACTCAAGCATAATAGTGATATTAGGATCTCGACGGATATTCACTACTTTTTGACTTTTGCCAAAAGTAGTGAAGTGTATCAAATCTTCGTTAAGGATGTACCACATAGCTGCAAGGTGAGGAAATCCACTTGCACTGTTTGTTGCAACCTGTAAAGTCCAACCCTCTTCCAAAAACAACTTTTGTTCTTCATTTGTGAGCGTGATCTGGTTTCGACGACTAGGCATATAAAGCCTCCTTTCTAAATATTACATCAAATAAAACTTAAGCCAGCAGAGACAGAAACAGAGTTGGAATGTATGCTAGAGGTATGAACTTCGAGACCCTTTTACGTAATATTGAACGCTCTTTTCGTGATTCTGCTACGCGCCCATGGACTCTTGTCGCAACTGTACTAATTGCTGCTGCTTTAGTCCTATTGATACTGATCTTTGTCTTACCAAATAACGGAAATGGAACAGTTCCAGTCTCAGCAGTTGAAACAACAACTGAGCCAACACCTGAGCCAACACCTGAGCCAACACCTGAACCAACACCTGAACCAACACCTGAACCAACACCTGAGCCAACACCTGAACCAACACCTGAACCAACACCTGAACCAACACCTGA
>CAWVTC010000026.1:0-15731 GCA_963933025.1 uncultured Dehalococcoidia bacterium
GTCAGGTCATGAAAATTTCTGATAAAGATCTTTTGGATATCAAGGGTTTTGGTCCAAAATCTTTAGATCAGTTACGGAACGCACTTGTGGAACATGACAAGTTTTTAGAGGAGCTGTCTGATCAATAAAATAAGAACTCGATTCGCTCCGAGCCCCACAGGTGATCCGCACATTGGCTCATTACGTACAGCTTTATTTGCATGGGCTTTTGCCCGTGCAAATAACGGCGATTTTGTGTTAAGGATTGAAGATACTGATCAGACGCGCTTGGTTGAAGGTGCAGTTGATCGTATTTATGATGCTTTGCGCTGGTTAGGGATAGATTGGGATGAAGGACCTGATGTTGGTGGAGATTATGGATCTTATGTTCAATCTGAGCGTTTAGAAAGATACGAGCAGATGGTCACCTCCCTTTTTAATTGTGATCGTGCCTATTATTGTTTTTGTAGTGCTGAACGTCTTAAAACATTACGTGAGCTTCAAGCGCAAAGACATTTGCCTCCAGGTTATGATGGGCATTGTCGAAATTTAGAACCTGCGAAAGTAGCTCATAGGGTAAAAACAGAGCCTTTTGTAGTGCGATTTAAGATGTTAAAAGGTGGCGTGACTACGTTACATGATCTTGTGCGAGGACCAGTAGTTTTTGAGAATCGGTTGCAAGATGATTTTGTTATTTTGAAATCGGATGGCTTTCCTACTTATCATTTGGCTCTATTAACGGATGATTCTTCAATGGAAATCTCGCATGTAATTCGCGGAGAGGAATGGTTGCCTAGTGCGCCTAAACATGTGCAATTGTTTGAAGCGGTAGGATATCCTGTTCCACAATTTGCCCATTTACCTGTATTAGTAGGCTCTGATCAGAAAAAATTAAGTAAGAGAACTGGAGGTGCCAGTGCGCTTGAGTATAAGGATAAGGGATATCTTCCTGAAGCGATGTTGAATTTCCTTGCATTTTTAGGTTGGTCTCTTGATGACAAGACCTCCATAATTTCAAAAGATGAGCTAGCTGCTCAATTTTCTCTAGATCGCGTGGTGCCAAATCCTGCAATTTTTGACTTAGAGCGGTTGGATTTTTTAAACGGCTATCATATTCGAGAAATACCACCTGTGCGTTGGAAGGCTCTTGTTGCTGCAGAATGTCCAGATTCTGTTTCTGATGAATTGATGTCCACGGTTGCACCTCTTCTTCAAACACGAACAAATCGACTAGAAGAAATATTGCCTAACATCAGTTTCCTTTTTGAAGATTATCTACCTACATATGATGCTGCTTTGCTTAGCGAGAGATTAGGGAATGATGTCAGTATGACTCTGCATGTTTTACAGGATGTGGTTTCAGCCCTTTCTCAAATTGATTGGAATGTGGTTAATATTGAGTTTGCAATTCGTGGCTTACAGGATGAAGAACACCTAGGCATCAAGATGCGCAAGTTCATTGTTACTTTATATGTTGCAATCATGGGAAAACCTCAGGGTATCCCCTTGTTTGATTCTTTGGTTTTATTGGGACGTGAGGAATCTCTTCGTAGGTTCAAGTATGCTGCTGATTTATTGGAAAATTAATTTTTTCTAGAGTTACGCTTTTTGCCATGCTAGTCTCTTTGAGTCGTTGGGGACTCGTCTAATGGTAGGACAACAGGTTCTGGTCCTGTAAGTGGGGGTTCGAATCCTCCGTCCCCAGCCATCATTTTTTCTTAAGTGCGGTAATTGTTTCGTCTAAATCTGTGACTTTTGAAACTTCCCTCATTATGGTCAAGAAAGTTCTTATATCTCTCTGCGTTAATTTCCAAATTTCCTTAATCTTTGGTCCTAGAGGACTCGATGATTGGGGAAGATCTGTGTAGGTTCCGTAGAAAGCAAAATATGCTTGGTTTATTTTTCGTACATTGAATCCATTTTGATTAAGAATCTTTTGACTTTCGAACATCAATAACTCTGCATTGCTGATATCACCCTCGATAAGAAGTTGGTCTACTTCTTGGCGGAGACGTTGGAGTTCTTCAGAAAAATTAATTGTTGTAGCTTGTTTTTGAACGGAAGAAATTCTTCCATCGAGGTTATTAGGGAACGATAGAGGCGTTTTTTCTTCTACAGCTTTTGCAATTGCTTTCCCCACAATATTTGCTGTCGTTTCGTTAATTTCTTGGAACCTTTGGCTTTTCCAGTAATTTCGGCCCAGAGGATAAAATGCTAGGTAGTGGTGTATCCATTCATGTGCTGCGGTCTGTAGAACAGTTGAGTAAGTCCGAAGATCGAGTATTGAACTTGGATAAGTGGCTAAGCCACCTATTGGAACAATTAGTGAAACAGTTTCATGAGAATCCATTTCGTTTTCGATCGAAATGATTGTTTCTTCTGAAAGTCCAGGCTTTAGCAGTGTATCTCCTTTGCGAGTGATCTGTTTTCGTGCTGAACGGACTAATAATAATGGTGGTGTCTCAAGTTCAATTGCAATTGGTGGCCAAACAAATTGTACCTTTTTTAAAAAAGGGAATCCTGTGGTCAGTTGTTTTTCCTGAATGGTGTTGTGAAGAAGGCTTTGAATGAAATGCTCTACGGAATCTTCGTGTTGTTCACGTTCAATTATGAGTTCTGCAAGTATTTTTTTATCCGATGTCGGTTTCGACAATTCTGTTCTTAGAATGCTGGTTAATTTGAAGTATGCAAGTACCGTTTTCTGATGTTCATCATTTGACGGATCAACACGTTGGAAATTTGAAGCTAGTGCTGATGGTAAGTAGGTAGCTTCCCAAAGCCATAGCTTATATTCATATTTTTCAAGTTGTGATTCGAATAATGATGTAGTGATTATTACGAAGAAAGGTAAAGCAGAAAATAGAGTGATTAGTATTGCCAGTACCAGCCACTTTGGTTTCCATGATTTTAAATATATTTCCTTATTCATGTGATAGTGGATTACTCTCAAATAATTTCATTAGAATCAATAGGACAATTATGACTAGTTCAGAGATATCCCGAAATTCGTATAGTCTCGCTACATTCGGAGCTAGGATAATAGCTGCTACTGTGGATTTGGCGTGTGTTTTTTTAATAGTACTCTTGTGTGGAGGATTGGGAATTTCTATATTATTGGTGTTTCCAGAATCGTCACCTTTCGTATTTTGGCTTTTTCTTTTTTTAAGTATCCCAATTGCTGGAATTTATTTTTGGCTTTTCTTTTGTCTTTTTAGTAAAACATTAGGTTGTTTAACAGTATCAATTAAAATTGTACGTTCAGATGGAAAAGAACTTGGATTTGGTGGAGGGTTTCTACGTACTTTGTCTTTCTTCATCTACATAGTGGGGTTGCCAATCGGTTTCTCTTTTCTTTGGGTGTTCGACAATATCCTAGTAGCTTGTTTGATAGTGCTCCTAGTTGGTATTGGTGTTGGGATTATAAGCATTCTGTTTATGATTTTTGATCAGCAGCGCCGTGCGCTTCATGACCGAATGGCAGGTACACTAGTCGTGGAGAATTTTTAGTGTCTATTTTTAGTCGTCTACCATTTTCACCCGAGCGTCAACTAACGCGGATCCGATTACAACGTAATAACGATAAAACAGCAGGACGTACGGGTGGCATTGTTCTGGGGGCTTTTTGTGCAATCGCGCTGTTTTTAAGTGTTTTTTCGTTTAGTTTTAGTCAGGTATCTGAGCCAGACCGTGTAAAGGATTACATTGGTTTAGGGGTGGCGGCCTTAACGGAAATAGAACAGCATCTTGCCAATGAGTTGCCTAGTTTAAGGGAAGTTATTAATGCAAGTGATGAAACTTCTTTTCTTCTTCCAAATTTTCCGTTAGATATTCCTCTTTCCCGTGATGAGATCTTTACAGCCTCAAATGATGAGGTTCGGCAATTGGTACTCGTTCGTGCCGGCTCTTTGATTTATGAAGAAGGTTTGATAGCTTTTGATCGTACTGGCCAGCAAGATTTTGGTTACTTTTCTTTAGCTTTTGTTGTTCAGCAGGCGTTAGTGTTAGGTGATGCGGAAAATCATAAGCTCTCTTTTATCTTTGCATTGCTTATGTTTGTTGTTGCTGTGTTTGCAGGCATAGGAGTAGTTGTTTCTGCCCGAGGGTATCATCGATTTCGGAATATTGGCCTTGCTGCCCTATTTAGTGCTATCCCTGCGCTTTTGCTCATACTGGTTGTGATTTTCGTAGTGCATAGCTTTGTCGATACCGACCTGTTTGCTCAAGATATGTTATCAATTTTTGAAAATATCATGACTATTTTTCTGCGCAATTTTTTGGTTGTCGCAATTTTTGGTTGTTTTTGCATTTGCATGAGTTGGGTGTTTTCCTTGGTTACGAAGTTGGCGACTTTTAAGCAGGCTAGTACTTTTCAGTAGTTTCGTATTTTTTTCTACTAGGGCATTTTCTTTGTAATGGGCAGTCGATACATCGCGGTTTTAATGCGGAGCAAATTCTACGGCCATGCTTAATCATTAACATATGGAACGAATAGTACATATCTGGTGGTACTAATTTTTCTAGTTCAACGTGTGCTTTTGCTAAAGGTGTTTTTTCTGTGATTAGCTCAAGTCGTTTAGATACTCTTTCGACATGTGTGTCTACTGGGAGAGCAGGACGATTAAGAGCAAACAACAGTACGCAAGCAGCTGTTTTTGGTCCAACTCCAGGTAAGCTTAGTAGCCAAGCACGTGCATCTTCTACAGGCTTTGTGGCAAGCATATCTAGATTCCAAGTACCGCTCGTATAGCTATAAACTTCTTGCAAGATTGCTTTAATACGCGGTGCTTTTTGTTTTGCAAGACCTCCACTTCTTATTGTCTGTTCGATTTTTGTTGTTGTTGCGTTGGCTATATCATTCCAATCGTCAAAATTTCGTAAAAGTTGCATAAAAGCGCGTCCGCTATTTTTATCGGATGTGTTTTGTGAAAGAACAGTCATAATTAATTCTGCAAGCGGATCGCCATGTGGTTGTATTTTAGGCATGCCATATAATTTGCTTAAGTTAGTGACCAGTTCAGTTATATTGTTCAAGTTCACAACCTTTGTTTGGTTTAATATTGCATTATGACACGTCAACAAGTACGACTGACTACTTTGACTGACTGTGGTGGCTGAGCATCGAAAGTAGGACCTGAGTCCTTGGCGCAGGTACTGTCGCCGTTGAATGCCCTTCTCACAGCTGATGATCACCCCGAACTTTTGGTGGGGATTGACCCAGCAGATGATGCTGCTGTTTATCAAATCAATGAGGAAACTGCAATTGTTTCGACCCTCGATTTTTTTGCACCCGTAGTTGATGATCCATGGACTTATGGCGCAATCGCCGCCGTCAATGCGATGTCTGATGTATATGCAATGGGTGGTGAAGTTATTTTGGCGTTAAACATCGCTGCATTTCCTAAAAATTTTGAACCTGAGTTGATGTCGACAATTTTGAAAGGTGCTGCGGAAAAAGTAATGGAAGTAGGTGGCCTGATTGGTGGCGGACATACTATCTGGGATGATGAGCCCAAATTCGGACTTTCGGTTTTAGGAATAGTTCATCCTCAAAAAATGTTATTAAAGTCAATGGTTAAGCCTAATGATTGCTTATATTTAACAAAACCTTTGGGTACGGGCCTAATTCTAACAGCTGCTCGGGATCCAAAATCGCATGTGCCGGGGACCGATGAGGCGATTGAATCGATGTTGACCTCAAATCGACACGCCTCTCATTTGGCGTTAAGACTAGGTGTGCGTGCCGCGACAGATGTTACAGGTTTCGGATTGCTCGGACATATTTGGGAAATGATTTCGTCTTCTGGCTGTAAGGTATCAATTGATTCGAGTTCAATTCCGTTGTTATCAGGAGCTTTAGAGGTGGCAGGGAGGGGTATTAGTACCGGAGGTGCCGAACGGAATCGTGAGTGGCTTGATAAACACTTAACTTTTTCTTCTGATGTTTCAGCAGCAGAAAAGGAGGTTTATTTTGATCCACAAACTTCTGGTGGTTTGATAATTGCAGTACCTGAGGAAAAGAGTGCTGAATTTCAACAGATCTGCTCTCAAGATAATCAAAATTGTTATCTGATAGGACATGCTGAAGAAGGAGACCCTCACATTCAGATAGCGTAGTCTAATGTTTGGTATAGGAGATATTGGTGGCTGTAACTTCAGACCAGTTTGAAACCGTTATAGGTTTGGAAGTTCATGTTCAGTTGATAACGAACAGTAAAATGTTTTGTTCATGTAGTTCAGACTATGCCGGTGCAGAACCGAACACTCATGTTTGTCCTGTTTGTTTGGGGTTGCCCGGTGTGTTGCCTGTGATTAATGAGGAAGCGATTCGGCTTATTATTGCCATAGGGTTATCTCTTAATTGTACCGTTTCAGGGTTTAGTAAATTTGATCGAAAAAACTATTTATATCCTGATCAGATGAAAGGCTATCAAATTAGCCAATTTGACTTACCAATTTGTGAAAACGGTTGGCAAGATATTGAGGTAGACGATGCTCCGTTTCGATGTGGTATCACTAGGGTACATATGGAGGAAGATACTGCGCGACTATTGCATCGTAAAGATCCGCAAACTGGTAACGGTTACAGTTTGGTGGACATTAATCGTTCAGGAGTACCTCTTGTCGAAATAGTTAGTGAGCCTGATTTCCGATCGCCTGAACAGGCACGAGCTTATCTCGTTACTCTTCGTCAGTTACTTCGTATGATTGGGGCGAGTAATGCCAATATGGAAGAGGGCAATTTCCGATGTGACGCCAATATTAGCCTTCGTACTTTTGGTGACAATGAATTGGGGACAAAAGTAGAAATCAAAAACATGAACTCCTTCCGTTCTGTTTATGATGGACTGCGTTTTGAGCAAGTAAGGCAAGCCAAAGCTTTGAATGATGGCGAAAAGATTGTTCAAGAGACTCGAGGCTGGAATCAAGAGAAAGGTATTACGGTTAGTCAACGTATTAAGGAAGAAGCAAATGACTATAGGTATTTTCCAGAGCCTGATCTGCCTCCATTGACATTAAGCAATGATTTTGTTGAAAGTATCCGCAATGAAATTCCCGAATTACCCTTGGCAAAGAGGGAACGTTTTATTGCTCTTGGGCTTAATGAGTTTGAGGCTGCAACATTAAGTGAAGACAGAGCACGTGCGAACTATTTTGACAGTCTTGTTCTTGCATTAGAAGAAAAATCAAATCGTGCTGCAAAGTTGGCAGCGAACTGGATGCTTGGTGAAGTAGCGCGGTGGGATAATGAACATGTTCACGAAGATCTGAGCGATTTTCCAATTGCAGTCGAAGCTTTAACGGAATTGATTTTGCTTGCTGAAGATGGTGTTATTACGAGTTCTGTGGCTAAACAAGTATTTGAGAGCATGATAGGTAGTGGGCTTCGTGCTAGTCAAATTGTTGAAGAGCATGGTCTTGCCCAAATGGGTGAAGATGCAGAAGGAGAGCTCGTACAAATTGTTCGTTCAGTTATAGATGAAAATGACAAGGCTCTGTCTGATTATCTTGCTGGGAAATCATCTGCTCTTAAGTTTTTGCTAGGACAAGTGATGCGACAGACGAAGGGTCGTGCCGATCATAAATTAATTCAAACATTGTTAGAAGCAGAACTGAAAGCCTTGGAGTAAGAAAACATGCCTAACAGATTCCGTAATCATAGTCTGTTTAACTGGCTACAACCTGGGATGCATGTTAAACGCTGGCTTGTTTTGCTTGTTTTTGGAATGGCCTTTTTATCCTTAGGAGCTTCTTACCTTCTCCGTGAGGTGTATCTAAACTTTACTTTCCATGAGGTCTTTTATTACCTAACGTTGCAGATGATTCCCCAGTGGATTCGTGGGGTAATTTTTTTGACGGTTTCACTTAGCATTATTGGAATTGCTGTTTGGAAGCTCAACACTTCTTTGTTGTATGCATTTATTCGGCCTGGACGTGGACCCAGTGTTGTGCAGTCAATATATAACAAACGTGTTTTGGGTAAGGGACCACGTATTGCTGCATTAGGCGGTGGGACAGGGTTATCAATATTACTTCGAGGCTTAAAAGGGCATACATCAAATTTGACTGCAATTGTGACAGTTGCTGATGATGGAGGTTCAACGGGGAGACTTCGAGACGAGTTTGGGATTCTTGCTCCTGGTGATATTAGACAATGTGTTGCCGCACTTGCTGAATCGGAACCCTTAATGTCAAAACTTTTCCAGTATCGTTTCGAATCTGGTGATGGACTTGAAGGACATTCTTTCGGCAATCTTTTTCTTGTTGCGATGGCTCGCGTTACTGGTAATTTTGAAGAAGCTCTTCGTGAAACCAGTCGAGTTTTGAATGTTCGTGGAACAATTTTACCTTCAACTTTGGAGGATATTACACTTTCAGCTACAACTCATGATGGGGTTCTAGTGAGGGGGGAACATAATATTTCTATGAATGGGACAGGGGTTAAAGAACTGTATCTTGAACCCCCTGATGCTGAAGCACACCCTGATGCAATTCGTGCAATTATAGAGGCAGAACTTGTTTTGATTGGACCGGGTAGTCTTTACACGAGCGTATTACCTAATTTACTTGTTCCAGATATTCAAAAAGCTTTACGTGAAACTGAAGCGCGTGTTGTCTTCGTTACTAATGTTGCCACTGAAGAAGGCGAGACTGATAATTATACAGTTGGTGATCATGTGCAGGCTATAGAGGCTCATATCGGAGAAGGATTAATTGATGCTATTGTTGCTAACAATAATATTGCAGTGAGTTTTCCTGAGGGTGTAAATTCGGCACCTGTTGATCTCAATGTTGATGAAAATTTCAAACATGGAAATATGTACCTTTGCGAGGCTGATGTTGTAGCAATTGAAAATCGATATTGCCATGATCCTCTTAAACTCGCAGCTGTGATAGTAGACCTATATAATGGAATCCAGCGTTTTCCTGTGTTTTCTCGTAATAGTAAGATGGGGTAACGCATCGAATTAGCTACACCAACACGATAGGTTTCCATGCTTAATACAATTCAAATTATCGTTTCAGTTTTGTTGGTCACTGCTGTGTTATTACAGGTAAAAGGGTCAGGATTCGGCGCAGCCTTAGGTGGTATGTCAGAGAGTTCTGGATATCGAACGAAGCGTGGCCTTGAAAAAACCTTATTCCAGGCGACTATTGTGCTTGTCATCATTTTTGTGTTTGTTTCCTTTCTGAGCGTGGAATCTCAGCGTTAGAAAAATGAATCTCGCGTCCACTAATTTTTGGCGCATTGCTTTTATGTTGGGATTCCTGTGCGTGATTCTTTTTTCCATGAATGCATGTTTGAATCAGCAAGTAACAGTTCCTAATTCAAACGATGAAAAGGTAAGTCATTATGTGGAAGGTATTTTGGGTAACTGGAGAAGACTTAATCCTTTGTTTGGTGGTGCTAATCCAGTAGATAACGATATAGCTAGGCTTGTTTTCGCAGGTCTGGTACGTATAGCTTCTGATGGATCTGTTGTTTCTGATATGGCATATATGCCAAAAATTGATAAGTCGAGAACTGTTTATACATTTACCTTAAAAAAAGATCTTAAATGGCATGATGGAACATCAGTCACTTCACGTGATGTTGCTTTTACGATTCAGCAAATAAGTGATCCGGACTTTCGTGGTTCGGAAAATATTAATCTTGTATGGCGAAGTGTTAAGGTGAAGGTTCCTGATGAAAGCACAATTGTTTTTCAGCTAGAGAAGCCATTCTCACCTTTTCTTGCCCGTTTCGCAACAATTGGGATTTTGCCGGAGCATCTGTTAAGGGGCCTTTCAAGTGAGGATTTGTTTAATGCTCCGTTTAACGCCTTTCCTGTTGGTAGTGGTCCTTATCGGATCGATAAAGTTACTCCATCAGGAATACATTTTTCGGCTTGGGGGAATTATCATTTCGGCTCTCCTCAGATGGAAAAGCTTGAGTTTAGATTCTATCAAAATCCTTCGAATGCTCTTAGGGATATCGAAAAACAATTGATTAACAGTTTTTATATCCGTGGATTTTTGTCCTTAGCGGACTATGAAAAGGTTTCCCGTCTCAAGAACGTTGAACTTTTTAATATTCATCAATCTGGTGCCTTGGTCCTTTCACTTAATATTCAACGTCTTGGGTATTTTGATGACTATCGTGTTCGAAAGGCCTTTTCACTTGTTATAGATCGTTCACGTATCGCGGAGACTATTTTTTTTGGTCGATTTAGGCCATCAGTATCTTTTGTGGCACCTTATGGATGGGCCTATGATCCTGCTCAGGATCTTGATGAGTTTTTAAATAATATGGGATCTTCTTATCAACAGGATTTAAAATTAGCGAAGCAACTATTAACTGATGCTGGTTGGCATGAACACCCAATCACTGGTATACGTATGAATGATAAAAATGAGCAATTTAATTTTATTATCCGAACAGATCATGATCCCGCGCGTAGCCAACTCGCCTTAGAAATTGCGAAGCACTTGGAGCTACTTGGAATTCGTGCATCTGTTGCGACGACTCCCTTCAAGGTACTTCTGCGGGATTTCTTGATACCTAGCAATTATGATGCTGCTCTTACCGTCATCGATCCTGGATCTGACCCTGATCCTTACTTTTTTTTACATAGTAGTCAGATTCTTTTCTCAGGATTAAACATCTCTAATTTCACTAATCTTTCTGTGGATAAGCTTATAGAGCGTGGCCGGGATCACATGGATACTAATATTCGCTTGGACGTATATGGCCAACTACAAGAATTATGGAATAGAGAGGTACCTGCTATTGTTATTGGATATCCTAAGGACACTTATATTCGTCCTTTAGGTGCTCCTAGTTCTAATGGATACATCGCCTTTTCTTCTTCAGATCGGTTCTTTGACATACACCTATGGCCGAACTAAGCCTACCTATATTCGTGCATTTTATGAAGGAGAGTTAGGAGAACCCGTTTTGTACGTTCATTCTAGTGGCTATCTTAGTATTACAATAAATAGAAGTAATGCCTCGGATGTTTTAGGTATCGGGCAAGGTGAAAAAGTTAGTATTTTAGTAAGGGGTCGTTAGGTGAAATGTCAATAGTTTCTCCTTTAGCTATAACGTTTATGGGTTCGCCTGATTTTGCTATCCCGGCGCTCCGTGCACTCTGCGATGCAGGGCATAATGTATCTCTTGTGGTTACCCAGCCGGATCGGCCTGCTGGAAGAGGGAAGAAGCAGGGGATTCAACCCGTAAAGGTTGAGGCTACTAAATTAAAGATTCCCGTTTTTCAGCCAGAGTCGTTCAAAAATTTAAAAAACATGGAGCGCTTAATTGAGGCATCTCCGGATCTTATAGTTGTAGCTGCATATGGCATCATTTTGCCCGTGCAAGTATTAAAAATTCCGACTTTAGATACAATAAATATTCATCCATCACTTCTTCCTCGCTGGAGAGGTCCTTCGCCAATTCAGAGTGCTATTCTTGAGGGCGATAACATTACCGGGGTATCGATCATTTCTCTTAACGAGCACATGGATGCCGGTCCTATTCTTATGCAGAAAGAAGTGCTTATCGGCGCTGAGGAAACTGCTGGGCAGCTTAGTGATAGGCTTGCGGAAGCAGGGGCAGCAGCTTTGTTAGAATGCGTGGACACAATGCAAAAAGGTGACATAAGTTCAAGGCAACAGAATATAAAAGAAGCAACATTCTGTAAGCTAATATCAAAGGAAATGGGTGAATTGAATAGGGGAATGACCCTTGCGCAGGCTGAAAGATCTGTGCGTGCCTATTCTCCTTGGCCAGGTGCATTTGTGAATTATCGAGGTTCAAAATTAGCAATTTGGCGAGCTCATGGTGTCCCCATTGAGATGAAGGTTCCGTACGGAACCTTTTTGAAATATGATGATTCTCCTGCGATTAATTTCCCAGGAGGAATTCTGGTAATCGAAGAACTTCAGAAGAGCGGTCGATCCCGTATTAAAGGGTCCGATTTTTTAAACGGAGAGCGTGGGATTTTACAAAAAATTGATTTTTGAAATAAAACCACACAGATTGACAAGTTGTGGTTACATATTAGTGCTGATTGGGAGGAATTATGGTTGACGAACTTGGTGGGCGTTGGATTTCATCTGGCTCTGCGAGTCATCTTCTTGGTGTAAGTGAATCTACTGTCCGTAGGTGGGCTGATAGTGGGGAGATAAAATCTTATAGAACCGGTGGTGGCCATCGGAGGTTGCTAAGATCAGATATTGAGGATTTTCTTAGGAATGGACCACAAAGTTCTTCTACCGATCCTGATCACTTTAGTGAGATTACTCTTGAACGTATAAAAGGGCGTTTTAAGCGAGTGAATCCCAATTCTGCTATGACAGCAACCATTGATTTGGAAGAGCCTCTCAGGGTTTCCTTACGTTTCCTTGGGCGCCAGCTAGTTGATTTGTTTGCACGATATATCGCATCCAATACACGTGGAGAAAGGTTCTTTGATGATGCTCGTGGTATTGGTCGTGAATATGGAAGAACGTTAGTTAAAGGAGATGTTAGCTTAACCAGTGCTGTGACTATTTTTAACCACTTACGACATTCTTTTGAAGAAACAGCTGTGGATGTAGCTGATGAGGCTAACTTAAATTCTACAGATGCAGTTGAAGTAATCGAAGACATTTCCCGCTTATCAGATGCGGTTCTTGAAGGGATGGCACTTGTTTATGAATCAGCCTTCACTACAAACACAGTGTCCTGATTGTTATGACTTTGTTAGATCGTCTTCGTTCTAGCGCTTTGGGTGCTTCTGAAGTTGCCCGTCGTCAGGCAAGCCGTGTGGTTCTCGAGTTACAGGCTTCTCGTGTTGAGAATGATATTCGCAAACAAAAAACCAGAATTGGTGAAGCCCTTTATCCACTCATAGCTAAAAACGAATTGGAGATTACAAACTCTGAGGTTAAGAGGGCTGTAAAAAGAATCGATGTTTTGATGAAAAAGTTGTCTTTAATTGAGCATGATATTGCAGAGCTTATAGAGAAGAAAAATTAAAGATGCCAGTAAAGTATTTTATGAACCTTTACTATAAAAATGTTGAAGACTGAACGTCCAACACTTGATATTGAAGAGACTATTTGGCGTTCTGGTGCAAAATTTGTTGCTGGTATTGATGAGGTGGGGGTAGGTTCATTAGCAGGACCTGTGACTGCAGCAGCAGTTGTGTTGACTTCTACTGATGATCATAGTTGGTTCAAAGAAGTTAATGACTCAAAGAAGCTTTCTCCTGCTCGGCGTGTAATCTTGCATAAAGAAATTTGCAATTCAGCAATTTTTTCTACCGGATGGTCATCAAATGAAGAAGTTGATTCGGTTGGTATTAGTGAAGCTCGGCGACAGGCTTGTATACGTGCTCTTAGCAGCTTGAGTGTTTCCCCAGATGCTGTTATTTCAGATGCACTACAGCTTCCATGGCCTAATGTCACTTCTGTTATCCGAGCTGACTCAAAAAGCATTTCGGTTGCTGCAGCATCAATTATTGCAAAAGTAGTTCGCGACTCTTGGATGGTAGATGCTTGTGAGAGGTTGCCTGGTTATGGATTTTGTAAGCATAAAGGTTATTTGACGGCTAAGCATAGGCAAGCCTTGTATGCTAGAGGTTCCTCTTCAATACATCGCCTTACATGGTCCCCTATCTCTGAATGGTCTTTTTCTGATTGATGTTGTGCATGCTCTTCGTGCTAGTATTTTGATATGCCTATATATGAATTTAAATGTGGTGAGTGCAGAAAAGTTACCAATTTTTTTACTCGGAAAGTCGATCTAGAAGTGACTCCTTCTTGTGAAAATTGTGGTAGTGATGATTTAACTCGTTTAATTTCTAATTTTGGGCGTGCTTATACACGTGCGGATATTATGGATATGTATGGAGATGCTACGGATGCAAAAGATCCTGATTCCATACGTGATCCTCGTCAGATTGGTTCATGGGTAGAGAAGCGCTTTGATGAATATGGGGTAGACTTACCTGATAGTGCTCGTGAGATGATTGATGCTGCGCGGGATGGGGAAATGCCAGGTCCTGTAAAAGATCTTTGACTTTACCCATTGATCCAAACTTAATTCAGCGATACATTTTCCGCGGCCCATCTGAATGCTTCGTTTATTTAGTAGGTGTGCAGTTTGATATCTGAGGAATTTGTTTTTTAGGAGCAGTAACTATGGAAATTATAATTTTTGCTATCGTCGCGGGTGTACTTGCTTTGGCTTTTGCAGGTTTTCGTGTCTTTGCGGTGCTTCGTGAAGATGAAGGTGATGAGACTATGCAAGGCATAGCTCGTTCTATTCAGCTCGGAGCAGCAGCTTTCCTTAAACGTGAATATATGGTTTTGGCAGGATTCGTTGCGATTGTTTTTGTCGTTATTCTACTTTTTATAGACTTGGATCTTTTAGATAAAAATCCGCTGCGTACATTTGATAGTAGTGCTCCTGCAACTGCTATTTCTTATTTGATAGGTGCGATTCTTTCAGCTATTGCAGGGTATCTTGGTATGACTGTTGCGGTTCGTGCCAATGTTCGCACTGCAGCGAAAGCACGCGATGGCTTAAGTGGAGCGCTGCGAGTTGCTTTTAATTCGGGAACAGTGATGGGTATGACTGTTGTCGGGCTTGGCATTCTTGGCCTAGCGCTTTTATACCTGATTTGGCAAGATCCAATTCCCTTGGCTGGTTTTGCTTTTGGCGCATCGTCTGTAGCACTTTTTGCCCGAGTTGGTGGTGGTATTTATACCAAGGCAGCTGATGTTGGTGCAGACCTAGTTGGCAAAGTGGAGGCTGGAATTCCTGAGGATGATCCGCGTAATCCCGCGACTATTGCTGATAATGTTGGGGATAATGTTGGGGATGTTGCTGGTATGGGGGCGGATCTTTTTGAGTCTTATGTGGGTTCCGTCGTCGCTACGATGTCTCTTGCTGCTATAGCAATTGTTGGTGCTACTGGTATTGGTGCGGGTTTCGGGACATCTGATATTTTCCAAAGCGGAGCAGATTCTTTTAAGGGCTCTGCTGTTGTTTTGCCACTTCTTATTGCTGCTATAGGAATTATTTCTGCAATAGTAGCCTCCTTTTTTGTTCGTACTGGTGAAGAATCTAGCCAGGGTCGCTTGCTTTGGGCGCTGCGTGCAGGAGTTTATGGTGCTTCTATTTTAGTACTTATCGGTGCTGCAATTGCTATAGCGGTGATTGGGTTAAAGTGGGATTTGTTCTGGGCAATTCTGATAGGCCTTATAGCTGGGCAGTTAATTGGTACAGTGACAGAAGGTTTTACGTCTACGGAAGGTTTTTCGATCGGACGTTTCCGCTATAGTCCAACTGTTAATTTGGCAAAACAGTCTCAGACTGGTGCAGGGCCAGTGTTAATAGGTGGCCTAAGTTTAGGCATGTTATCCACAGCTATACCACTCGTTACCATTGTTATTGCTATTGCTCTTGCCAATGAAGTTGCTGGTTTCTATGGTATTGCGCTCGCAGCTGTTGGTATGCTAGCTCCTTTAGGAGTGACCCTCGCGACTGATGCCTATGGGCCAGTCGCGGATAATGCTGGTGGAATTGCTGAGCAAGCCTCCTTGCCAGCTGAGGTTCGAGCTCGTACCGATGCATTAGATCAATTGGGGAATACTACTGCAGCTACAGGAAAAGGTTTTGCGATTGGTTCGGCAGTCCTCACGTCGCTTGCCCTTCTAGCAACTTATGCTTTTGTTACGAATATCACTACTCTCGATCTATTGAACTGGGAAGTAATGATCGGTGT
>CAWVTC010000027.1:0-15422 GCA_963933025.1 uncultured Dehalococcoidia bacterium
GATGATTTCCTCCCATATCGTACAGGTTCTTTTGTTGCAGATCCTATTGCTGGGATTCATGCTGCAATAGGAGTTGTAGCCGCTCTTGAATCTCGTGATGAAACAGGTAGGGGTGCCCATTTGGATATTGCCCTTACTGAATCAGCAATGACATTTATGCTTGAGTCTTTTGTGTGGTTTCACGAAAAAGGGTTTCCTATGCCTAGGCATGGCAATACTGATTATTTTGATACACCAACAGGAGCATATCCTTGTTATGGGCGCGATGATTGGGTAGCAATTGCGATAAGGAATGATGATCAATGGCGTTCTCTTGCAAGTTTGGCTGGTTTTGCAGATATAGAGTTAATGGGTTTGACTGAAAGGCTTGCTAACAGGAGTTCCATAGATCTCAGGTTAAGGGAATGGGTTAGAGGGTTTTCTCAATTAGAAATTGTTCGAATCCTACAAAACATAGGTGTTCCAGCTGCGCCAATTCTCCACAATTGGCAACTTCATTCAGATCCACATTTTCATGTTCGTGATGCTTTTATTTCTATTGACCATCCCGATACCGGTGTTTATCCATATCCAGGTTTTATGTGGAGGTTTAGTGAAACTAAACCAGCTCTTCAAAAACCGGCTCCTCGATTTGGTGAAGGCAATGATTACGTTTTTGGTGAAATATTAAACCTTACCAATAGTGAAATTGATGAGTTATATAAATTGGGGGTTTCCTCCAAGTATCCTGATGTACCTCGACCTTTGATGTTAGGTAAGGGTCCTTTGATAAATTGATCGCATCTTAGTCAGTGCTGTTAGAATTGGACTGGTACCAGGGAGGAAAATATGAGTGAAGTAAAAAAATATGAGTGTATTAATTATTCTGTAGGTGATCGTATTGCTCGGATTACGCTTAACCGTCCTGAAAAGAGGAATGCTTTAAGTCGACAATTAAGGGATGAATTTGTAGAAGCCTTACATATTGCTGAAAGAGACGACAGTGTAGTTGTTATTTTAATTGATGGTGAAGGGCCTTCATTTTGTAGTGGTTATGACATAACCCCTGACATGTCAGGTCGTGTGCCGTCGGGAGGATGGGTGTCCGAAAAGCTTTTCGATGGCTGGACTGATCAATTTGCCCGTTCTTGTGTTCGGGATTGGATGACGATATGGGATATTCTTAAGCCAGTAGTAGCGATGGTTCATGGACATTGTCTGGCAGGTGGTACGGAACTTATGTCGATGTGTGATATAGCCTTTGTTGCGGAAGATGCACAGATTGGATATCCGCCTATGCGTGGACAAACCACACCTGATGTTATGTATTTTCCTTGGAAACTTTCGATGGCACATGCAAAATACTTGCAACTTACAGGGAATATAGTTAGTGGAAAACAAGCAGCAGAATGGGGATGGGTGGCGAAAGCCTTCCGGCCGGATTTATTAGAAGAACAAACTTTGCGTGAATTACGTGCACTTACATCGATTGCTCCTGATTTGTTAGCGGCAAATAAGTTAGCTATAAATCAGAGCTATGAAATCATGGGCATGCGAACCGCACTTAATACTGGTCCTCAGTGGCATGCGTTAAGTAGCCAGTTACGACCTAATGCAGGTGAATTTACTAAAATTTCGAAAGAAAAAGGTTTAAAAGCTGCACTTGATTGGCGTGATGCTCCATTCAAAGCCGAGGGTCTGTAACTTTAAGGTAGATAAGCATGAGCAACGTTAAAAGTGATCTTCAAGGTGTACTTGCTGCGAATGATGCTTTTTATCGCGCATTTGCAACTTTTGATAAAGAAGCAATGGAAGATGTTTGGTCGAGTTCCGAACAGGTTACGTGCATCCATCCTGGGTGGACGTTAATACAGGGTTCTGATGACGTTCGTGCATCATGGGCTCGCATCCTTAAAAATCCGAACCAGCCACCTATTGTTAGTGGGGGTGCACAGGTACAACAGTATGGCGATTGTGCAGTGGTACTTTGTCGAGAAAGTGTTGCCGGGGGATTACTTTACGCAACCAATGTATTTACTAAAGAATCGGGGCTATGGCGATTGGTGCATCATCAATCGGCTCCAGTTGCAGTAAGTTAGTCGGATTCAAAAAAGAATCGACTTTCACCAAAAGCAGGCCTTAGTTCGTCGAGCCACGTTGCTTGTTCATCGAACGCTGCATAAAACGGTCGCATCACCCAGTCAGGATTTCGAGACTGCAGGAATTGCAGAGCAATCACTCGTTGTCCACGAATTTCAGGTGTTCCCATCACTGCAACCTTTCCCGGATCTGCTGACATACTTGGGCCTCTTACTGTGCGTGCGAGTCCGCTAACTTGTGAATATGCAGTACGGAAGGTTTCGTAGGCTTGTACTAAAGGAATCTCAAAAAAGTGTTTTGCGCCGGTATCTCTTGCGACGAACATATAATAAGGAACTAAACCAAGTTGCACTTGGCTGCGCCACATTTCTGACCAAGTGGAAGCTGAATCATTAATGTTTCTCATCAAAGGTGATTGAGTTCGAATTTGCGCACCTGTAGCACGTACTGCCTCGATAGCTTGTTTTACAGCATCTGTTTCTAATTCAGCTGGATGATTGAAATGAGCCATTATGGAAAGATGGCGGCCACTGGAGATGATTTTTCGGAACAGATCCAATAGATCTTGGGCATCTTCATCTGTGGTGAACCTATAAGGCCAGTATCCTAGAGCCTTAGTACCAATTCTAATCGTACTTATATTGTTACGTGTACTTTCAAGGATTGGTTCAATATAATTTGCGAGTTTCCTCGTTTTCATTACGAGTGGGTCTCCACCAGTTATTAGAATGTCAGTGACTTCAGAATGTTGTTCGACATATGTTGTCAGTTCCTTGGTTTGTTTTGCAGCGAATTTCAATTCATCCATCCCTACAAATTGTGGCCACCTAAAACAAAAGGTGCAGTATGCATGACATGTTTGTCCACTACTAGGAAAGAAAAGAACTGTTTCTTTATATTTGTGTTGCATCCCTTCTAATAAGGTGTCATTTATTTCAGGTACGTTATGCTCCAATTGTCCTGCAGGATGAGGGTTTAACGTAAGTCTTATGTTGTTAGCTTCTTCTTTTATTTCCTTAGCGGTAGCCTTTTTTTCTACAAGAGACGCAATTCTTGAAAAATGCTCAGATTCCAGCATCTCTTCTTGGGGAAATGTTAGCGTGAACAAAGGATCGTTTGGTACTTCGTTCCAGTCGATTAACTCATTGACTACGTAGTTATTTGTTTTAAAAGGTAAGACACGTCCAACTACATCGATTGCAAATTTCTGTCGTTCAGTTAATTTCGATATTTGCGGTAAATCCCGGAAATTGTTTAACGTAATTGCGCGATACTTTTCTTGAATAGCGTGTTCTTCAGTTGACTGACTTAAAAATAGAGACATTTTTCCTCCTCGCTTTTGAGCGACGTTGGCCCTGATGGGTAATAACACAACGGAGCTTAGTTAGGCTACTCCGACTGTCTACGAGGTTAGCTGACGGATGCGGTGTCGGTAGTCACCGGTGCTTTTGCACTTAACCCCAAAAATTGGTTCCCCCGCTCTGATCTCTAAATAGAGAAACAGATTAGACTAATACATTTTAGCACAAGACAGTTTTTCTTGAAATTAGCTGATTTTCCTATTCTGTTAGCTGACCTAAAAGATCTTGTGTAGCTGCAGCTGCAGCTACAACGCGTTCCTGCTCACTTGGATCAAGAGTCATTTCAAAGATTTTTTGGATACCACCTTCTCCGAGTTGAACTACAGTTCCAGAACAAATGTCGTTTATTCCATATTCACCCTGGTGTAAAACCGAGCAAGGCATCAAACGTTTTTGATCAAGGAGAACTGATTCTACCATCGCGATGGTACCTGCTGAGGGAGCATAAAAAGCACTCCCTACCTTCATTAGCTCGCCAATTTCTGCCCCACCTCTCATTGTCCTGGATACTACTTGATCAATCTTGTCTTGGGAAAGGAGACTTTTTAACGGTATTCCTCCGACCAGTGTTTGTGATACAACAGGCACCATTGTTGTATCAGTATGTCCTCCAATTACGTAACCGTGGACATCCTTGGGTGAAACACCGACAGCTTCTGAAACGAAATAGCGATAGCGTGCGCTATCTAAAGCTCCACCTTGACCAATCACTCTTTCACGGGGGAATCCACTTGCTTTAAGGGCAACATGACACATCGCATCCATTGGATTTGAAAATATTACAAGCACTGCCTCAGGTGATGCTTTTGCTGCTTCTTGTACTTTCGCTTTTACTATTGCAGCATTGCTATTTAGTAGTTCTTCGCGAGACATTCCTGGTCTACGTGGAGCACCTGCGGTGAGAATTATTACATCTGAATTTGAAGTTTCTTCCCATCCATCTGTTGCTGAAATTTGAGTACTAAAACCTTCCCATGCCGCTGCTTGTGATTCATCCAGTGCTTTTCCAAAGTGCATGGTTCCAGCAAATTGAGGGTCATCTTGGAGAATAACATCACAGATATCTCGCTCGATTAGACGTTGTGCCATTGCACCACCGGTCATTCCTGCTCCTACGATAGTGACTTTTTTTCGGGTCATTGTGTTCTCCATTTGTACTTGACAATTATGATTCGATGAAGCGTATCACGACTCGAGGTTTGTTTCTTCCTAATGCGATTCCTCACCTAACTCAATCATCAGTACACTAATGATGTGGATCAAAATTTTATCCGTAACTTTTGCATAATTGCGCACATTGATCATGGTAAATCGACACTTGCTGATCGATTATTAGAATTTACTGGTTCGGTTACAAAGCGGGAAATGTCTTCACAATTGCTCGACACTATGGACCTGGAAAGGGAACGCGGTATTACGATTAAAGCGGCAGCCGCACGAATGCGGTATCGATCGAATGATGGAGATGAATACCAATATAATTTGATTGACACACCAGGGCACGTAGATTTTTCTTATGAGGTGTCCCGAAGCCTTGCTGCTTGTGAGGGGGCGTTACTTGTTGTAGATGCTTCACAAGGAATTGAAGCCCAGACACTAGCAAATGTTTATTTGGCGATGAATGAAAATCTTACTTTAATACCAATTGTTAACAAGGTTGATTTGCCCCATGCTGAGCCGGAGAGGGTTGCGAGGGAATTGGAGCGTGTTATCGGCTTCAGTCAAGATGAGGTGATTTTTGCTAGTGCCAAAGATGGAATGGGTACAGAAGGCATTCTTGAAGCGATCTGTGCTCGAATCCCTCCTCCCGCTGGAGATGCAGATTCGTCGTTGAAGGCACTAATTTTTGATTCTAAATATGATTCCTACAAGGGTGTCGTTGCATATATTCGTGTTGTTGATGGCAGAGTTCTTCCCAATAGGGATTTGCATTTGATGCAGACAAAAACTTCTTTTGAGCCGATAGAAATTGGTGTTTTTTCTCCAGATATGAAACCTTTAGAAATTTTGGAAGCTGGTGAAGTTGGGTATATTGCAACGGGTCTCAAGGATGTTGGAGACTGTGGTGTTGGGGATACTATTACTGAGGCAGGTAGATCTGCGGTTGAAGCTCTTCCCGGATATCGTGATGCTAAGCCTATGGTATTTGCAGGGTTGTATCCTACAGATTCTGACCAGTATCAAGATCTACGTGAAGCACTGGAGAGGCTTAGTTTAAATGATGCATCACTTGCTTATGAACCTGAGTCATCTGCTGCGCTGGGATTTGGGTTCCGCTGTGGATTTCTTGGGTTATTGCATTTGGAAATCGTGGTAGAACGGCTTGAAAGAGAGTATGGAGTAGGGCTTCTAACTACTGCCCCTGGGGTCGGTTATGAAGTACTTCTCTCGAATGGGCAGACCTTAGTTGTCGAAAACCCCTCAAGTCTTCCAAATCCGTCAACGATTGACGAAATACGTGAGCCTTGGGCGACCATCGATGTCGTGACGCCAAGTAAATCTATAGGACAGGTTATGGAACTTACCACATCAAGGCGGGGAGAATTTTTGCGCATGGAGTACTTGGAGCCTGAAAATGATTTTTCTCCTGGTGAAGCACGTGTTCTTTTACAATATGAAATTCCAATGGGTGAAATTTTGGTGGACTTTTATGACCAATTAAAAGGATCAACTAGCGGTTACGCGAGTCTCGATTATCAGCCTGCAGGTTTTAGAGCGGCAGAACTGGTGCGTGTCGATGTTTTGGTTAATGGGCAGAGCGTTGATGCACTTTCAATAATTACGCATCGTGTTAATGCCAATCGTGAAGGTAGGGTCCTAGTTACTAGATTACGTGAGTTAATTCCACGTCAATTATTTGATGTTCCCATCCAGGCAGCGGTTGGAGGAAAAATCGTTGCACGTGAGACTATTCGTGCTTTGAGAAAGAATGTTTTGGCAAAGTGTTATGGTGGTGATATAACTCGCAAGCGTAAGCTTTTGTCGCGTCAAGCAGAGGGCAAAAAGCGGATGAAGTTAGTCGGTTCGGTTGAAATACCTCAAGAAGCTTTTATGGCTGTACTTAAACTACGTAGTGAGGAATAACAAGGTAAAAAAGGAGTCCTATGACTATTACAGCTTTTGTTTTAATTGTTGTTGATCCAATCATGACTGCAGATGTTTTTGATACTCTTGGAGCTGTCGAGGGCATTCGTGAGGTTTATCAGGTAATGGGACCATACGATATCGTTGCGGTTATTACGGTTAATAGCCTTGTGGAAGTTTCTCCACTTGTCAGCAAGGAAATTCGAGGACTTGAGGGTGTCGTTGATACAACTACATGCGTTACTTTTCCTGAGTAGATAAGCCGAGGTTTGACTTTCAACTATTTAAAAAATTTGCCCACTAGCTTGTTCTTCCTCGCCTTCACCAAGAGCAGATTCTGTTGTTAGAAGTCCTTTTGTTCCCAGCACACGTTGTCTTAAAGGAGCTACTTCATCAGCATTCTCACTAGCTAGTATCCTCTGAATTAATGTAAAGAGCGTATCTCCGGTCATAAGTCCATAACCATAATTGTCACAGGCGATACGTAGTGTTTCTGTAAATTCAGGTTTTCTTCGACCAGGTTGCATATTTCTTTTTCCATTTACTATTACTAAGCCACTTGCCTTCACCTTGTCTTGCAAAAGCATTGTTTCTAGTCTTCGCTGTAATCGAACATATGGCCACTCTGTTATCTCGTCCGCGGTACTTTCGACTTCAACTGCAAATAAGCGATCATCAAAACTAAATTCAAGTGGTTCGCCTGGTTCAGACTTTGCCTCGAACCCTAGTAGTTTCAAAGCTTCTCGAACAGCCTCTTGAAATGCGGGACCACTACTCCAAAGCAGTCTACGATGTTTTGCAAGTTCTTCTACTTGCTCGGACACCGCTTCTTGACTCGCAACCGCTGCTTTTACTGCTAAATCCAATTCCTCCACCTCAGCTTCAAGTTGCTCTAACCCAGGTAACGCCAAAGCACTTGTCCAAGATGGTGGTTTTTCGCCAGAAGCACCTTCTTGTATCGCGGATAGTGCTTCAATTATTTCTGTTGCAATTTCCCCTCGTACAGTTCCAGTTATGGGCTCTATCATGGGTAAGAAGATTACGCGACCAGCCAGTACAGGAACTTCAACTGCTATGGGTAATGAGGATCCTCCTACAGCTAAAGTCGATGCCCCTTTCATAGATTTGATAATTTCCTCATCAAAGACGGCACGGTAATACATTTGCTTTCGATATTTGCGTATTACCGAAGCGAATGGATGGTACTCATCGACTATTCGTATGTTTTTCCCCTCGGCAGCTTTCAGGAAAGTACCTCCCCACTGGATTCCTTGGGGAGCAGGGAGCCAAGAATATCTATCACATCCTTCAAAATTAATGAGCCCACTTTGAGTTGCATTTGGATTTGCCATAACTGCAACTATCCCCCCTTGATCAAGTACTCGGCGTGTTTCATCACTACGTCGATGAATTTGATCAGCTGCCGAAACTGCAGATGCGGTGGTGGATCCATTTATTACAGGTCGTCCATCTTGTGCACTAAAATCCTTGGTGCCTTCAAGTAATTCACTTATTGTTGAGGTAATGCTTAGTGGATTAACGAAAAGAGCTTCGTAATCTGTGTAACTTGGTGCGTTTAATACATTGTGGTTGTCAACAACCGTGTTAGGTAATGAGTAACCTATAGTAATTACTTTCATTTTTCCCTCTTAGTCTGTTTCTTTATTCAAATGCTTCAAATAGTTGAGTAGTTCTTGTTTAGCTACTGGATCTTCCCAAGCTATTGCAAGATTGGCCAGTACGTGTCCAATTGGCCTACCGGTATCGTATCGGGAACCTTCATATATATAGGCGTACACTTCTCGGTTTGATGTTACTAGGTGTGACAAGGTTTGTGTAATGTGTAACTCTCCATGTTCTGATGGTTCTAGGCTCTCAATTTCTTTAAAAATTTCTGAACGTAAAATATATCTTCCCACAATTCCAAGATTGGATGGAGCTAATTCAATGGAAGGTTTTTCGATAAGATCTTTGATTGGGACTAGCGATGATTGTTTTGATTGATCAATATTTTCTTGCGGTGCCACTATTCCGTAGAAAGGAATCAATTCAGAAGGTACCTGTTCAACTGCAACAATATTTGCTGCATGATCTGTGTAAGCCTGTTTCAGCTGACTAATACAGTTTGGTCCGCCAGGGTTAATGATGATGTCATCAGGAAAAAGTAGTGCAAAAGAATCTTCCCCGATGAATGATTTCGCTTGTAGTACTGCATGCGCGGTACCAAGCGGTTCCTGTTGAGTCGTAAATTTGATATTTGCAGGAAAAATATTGTTTTCAAGAGCGGCAAGTGTTGCGTGATCATTTATTTTAAGTGCATGTTCTCTGGCTCTTCCTTCTCCTTGGAAATGCTCAACTATTGCTTGATGTTGCGTTCCTATAATCACTAAGATGTCTGTGATACCTGCCTCGATAACTTCTTCAATAACATATTGAATCAATGGTTTTCCAAATACTGTAACCATCTCTTTAGGGATAGCTTTTGTTGCAGGTAATAGGCGTGTTCCTAAGCCCGCGGCAAGAATTACTGCTTTTGTTATTGTTCCCATATAGATATCGTACGAACTACAGGCCTTTTGATATACCTTGAAAAAGTATCATCACTTATAGGGTAAGGCCGTTGGGGTATTTGGCAATTATTAATTCTTATCATTACTTTTGTTGGTAAAGATGTTAGATCCATGGCGTTCACCAGTCTCATCAAAATAATCGCTTAGTAGTTCTGGTTGCTTAGTTTCTTTTTTTTGGATTCCTTCAATGTCTCCTCGCTTTTTTTTCTTGGGTCTGCGTGTGAATCTCCAGACAAAGTGAATGAGCATCTTGCGCTTGTAAAAACTAATCGCCAAAAGAATGAGAAGCGCAAAACCCTGCAGCGCTCGTTCAGTCATGGTGAATGTATTTGCGTCTACATCTAGAAATAGTTCCATTACTTGAATTTACGCTTATTTCGAAGATTTATAAAAAGATATTAGGAGTACTAGCTAAGTGGGTATTATTAGGAGCTTCTTATAATTTATTAACAGCACTGTATATCTAATCAGTCAATTTGTGCGGGTAATAAACACTACCAAAGCTCTAAGTACTTCCATTTGGTGCAAGCTTGGGTAAGTTGTACTATGCATGCATAATTTGTGCGTACTTCTGTGGTAGATCGGTGCAGGGCCAGCGCAAGTAGTGGTATCGCACTAACAAACCAGTAATGGTATGATCGACATCACATTACCTCAAGGGAGCTATATTGAGGAAAAGACGTACTCGCGTTCCACCAAAACCTGTACCGCCACAACCGCGGATAAATGATCGTATACGCGTTCCTTCTGTGCGGGTCATCGATGACCAGGGGCAGCAGGTTGGTGTGCTTTCAACTGATGCAGCTTTGAGTATGGCACGGGAGCGTAATGTTGATATGGTAGAGGTTTCTCCGAAAGCTGATCCCCCAGTTGTTAGGCTTATGGATTTTGGTAGATTCAAGTTTGAACAGTCCAAAAAAGACCGTGAGGCACGGAAGCATCAGCAAAAAGTGCAAATTCGTGAAGTACGTATGAAGCCGAAGATAGAAGATCATGATATTGATTTTAAAACTCGAACAATACAAAAATTGCTTAGACAAGGTGACAAAGTAAAGATCACTGTTATGTTCCGAGGGCGTGAAATTACGCATCCTCAACTTGGTAAGAGTTTGCTCCAAAAGGTTTTTGAAAATCTTGATGGCCATGGAAGTATGGAGAAGGATGCTAGTTTAGAGGGTCGTCGAATGTCGATAATTGTTGCGCCAGATAAACGAGGAATAGCTGCGTACCAACGTGCCCAGCAAGCTAAAGAGGTAGCAGTAGATGTGGGCGAAGATAGTAGTTCAGTCGAAGTGGAATTATCTGAATCCTCTGAAATTGTTGATGAAGTAGACAATGTGGACGAAGATAGTAGTTCGGTCGAAGTAGAATCGCCTGAAGGTTCTGGAAATGGTGAGTAAAACTTATGCCTAAAATGAAAACTCATAAAGGTGCAGCGAAACGCTTCCGTGTAACTGGTTCTGGTCGCATTATGCGTATGTACGGGAGTCGTAATAACTTTCGTAGAAAAAAACGCAAGCCTGTTAGGGTAAAGTTGGGCAGAACTGTTGCAGTTCATGCTACTCAACAAAGAACTATTTCCCGACTCCTAAACAATTAGGTGGCTTAAGGAGCACTACATATGAGCCGTGTTAAGAGAGGTGTGACAGCACATCACCGGCACAAAAGGTTATTAGCGCGTACTAAGGGCCATCGTGGTCAGCGTCATCGAGTGTTTAGACGTGCAAATGAAAGTGCGCTTCATGCAGGTCGTTATTCCTACGCGGACCGTCGTACTCGAAAAGGTGACTTTCGTAGATTGTGGATAACAAGAATAAATGCGGCATCTCGGCAATATGGTTTGTCTTATTCGAAGCTGATTAATGGTATGAATAAAGCCGGCATTGCGATTGATCGTAAAATGCTCGCAAATCTAGCAGTTGAACGTCCTGATGCATTTGAACAGATTGCTAATCAAGCTCGCGCAGCTCTTTGACCTATCTAAATTTGTAAAAACTTTTACATAGTAGCTAGTTCTGAAAAAATTTGCTGGAAAGCCATCATTGCTAAAATTGTAGCTAATGGACTTAGGTCCATCATGCCTGTGTTGGGTAAAATTCGACGAATTGGGCTTATGATTGGTTCAGTAATGCTGTGGAGCAATTGAACTATTGGACTTGATTGATCTATAGGCAGCCATGATATTAATGCTCTTGCTATGATCGTCCAAGTGAGAATTTCAAGGAAAGTCATTGTTGCCTGTGCAATATATGGATTCATGTTTTCTCAGGATAGCAAAGGTCTGGTAAAAAATGAATTTATATGAAGTTCAAACTGAACGCCTATTGCTGCGCCCCTTTAATTTAAAAGATGTAGATTCTGTTTTTGCTTATGCGTCTGATTTGGAATGGGGGAAATACCTTCCAGTACCGCAACCATATTTAGAAAAAGATGCATCTGATTTTGTGAATAAAGCAACCCAAACAGATTGGAATAAAAATTCTGTTTGGGCATTAGTTCCCAGATTTGGTGATAGAGAAGGTGAAGTTAGTGGTGCCATTAATTTAGAAATTAATAATGATCAAAAAAAAGGAGAGCTTGGATATGCTATTGCCCGATCTTTGTGGGGTAGGGGACTAATTCCAGAGGGTTGTTCAGCTATCCTTAGTTATGCTTTTGGAAATTTACAACTCCTACAAGTTGAAGCCTTTGCGAATGTTACGAATGAAAGGTCATGGCATGTCATGGAATCATTAGGGATGGAGAGGGTTTCATTGCGAAGGCGATCTCGTCCTAGAGAGAGTGATTATGTGCTTGAAGTTGGATATTCGATAACGAGTGAACAATGGGAAGCTACTAAAAAAAATGTCCTTTAAATTAGAATCTGGTTTTTTTGTTTGAACCTATATAGCTTCGCAGGCCTATGTGCTCCTTGTTTTTGTAATTGCCCTGTTTCCTGAATGATATCAAGGCCAATAACCTTTTTTCGAAAGTTTCTTTTGTCGAGGGGTTCTTCTCGAATGGCTTCGTAGGCTAGTTGCATTTCGCTTAGAGTGAAATAAACAGGCAAAACACTATATGCAATGTTTGTATATTCGAGTTTACTTCTTAATCTATCTTTGGCATTTTCAAGGATAATATGATTTTCAAATCCTAGTAATCCTAATGTATTGAATGGAAACCATTCTGGTTTCCATTCAAGTTCCTCTCGAAGTTTGGCATCCGCGCTATGAACTAACGCGAAATAAGCGACAGTTGTATCGGTTTTAACTTGGTCTAAATGATCAAATGTATAGAGTTGTTCTAAGAAAACATCTTGTATGCCGGTTTCTTCTTTAAGTTTTCGTGTAGCTGCAGCATCTAAAGTTTCGGTGGGTTGTAAAAGTCCACCCGGAAGAGCCCAGATTCCCTTAAAAGGTTCTTCTGATCTTTCAATTAGTAAGACTGATAATGTGCCGTCTATGACTGTAAATATTGTTACAACAACTGATGTTGACATTTTCTTAGTGTAGACCGTATAGACGTAAAGAGGATTACTTTTTAGTGAGGCTATACACTGTAGCTGGAGGGGTCGCATAGTGGCCTAGTGCGGGCGCCTGCTAAGCGCTTATCGGCGGTAACGTTGATCGAGGGTTCGAATCCCTCCCCCTCCGTAGTTTTTTTTGGTTAGGTAAATATGACGAATTCAGCAAGTTATTTTCTTTGGACGGTAGGTTGCCAAATGAATACCGCAGATAGCGAAAAACTCGCTGCGGGATTTGTACGTCTTGGCTTAAAAGAAACGCAGGTAATGGATGATGCGACGATTGTAGTCATTAATACCTGCAGTATCCGCCAGCATGCGGAAGATCGTGCATATTCGCAATTAGGGCGAGTTCGTTTACAAAAAAAGGAACGACCTGATCTGAAAGTTGCTGTTATGGGTTGTATGGTTGGCCCTAAAACAAAAGATCTAGAGCGACGCTTTCCCTTCGTTGATGCGTTTGCACGTCCTCAAGAATTTGAACCGATCATCGAACTGTTAGAAGGCAAAGAGAAGGATCTTGGTGGGGAATTTTGGCCGACAACATGGTCGATTCCTGATGGACCTACTGCATACGTCCCTGTAGTACATGGCTGCGACAAGTTTTGTACATATTGTATCGTCCCCTATAGAAGGGGTCGTGAAAGATCTCGTACGGTTGATGAAATTGTTCGAGAAGTAGGTTGGTTAACTGAAAGTGGGGCTCGTGAGGTCACCTTACTGGGACAAACAGTTGAGGCTTATGGGCGTGACTTAAAAGATCCTGTGGGAAATTCACCAGACCTTGGTGATCTAATGGAGGACTTGTCGGCATTGAGTGATCTTAAACGAATTCGTTTTCTTACTTCATATCCGAAACACATGACAAAACGTATATTGCAGGCAGTTGCCGATTTACCAAAAGTTATGGAATGCTTCTCACTTCCTGTTCAGTCTGGTTCCGATCGTATCTTGGCTGAAATGAGGAGAGGCTACGAATTAAATGAATTTCGTGAAAAAATTAACCTTGTTCGATCACTTATGCCATCAGCAGGTATTTCTACAGATATCATTGTTGGTTACCCAGGAGAAACTGAAAAAGATTTTCAGGCGAGCTTAGACGTTCTTAAAGAATTCCGTTTCGATAAAGTTCATATAGCTGCTTATTCTGAACGTCCTGGCACAATTGCTGAAAGAACAACAAATGATGATATCTCTAAGGACGAGAAATCGGAACGTTTACATCGAGCAGAGGCTCTATCGGAAAAAATCGGGCGAGAGAAGAATGAAAAACTAGTTGGTACAACAGAAGCTGTGCTTATCGAAGGTGAGCGTGATGGACAATTTTATGGACGTACTTGTTCTGGAAAGTTAGTCCATTTGGATGTTCCGGTTCGTACTGGAGAGATTATTGATATCTCTATTGATCAAGCCGGGCCATACTCGTTACGAGGACGGCCTGTAGATGTAATTGAATCACTTACCTTGAATACATAGAAGGTTTTTTCACTGATTCTTTTCAAAGTCCAGCCACATTTCTTTAAATCCCCTTATTACGTGGCTCGCTCCATGAGTGAAATCATTTTTTTCTGAAAAATGAATATTTTGTAAACGTGTTAGTAGGGAAGTGAATGCGATTCTTGCCTCCATACGAGCTAACGGTGCTCCGATGCAATAGTGGACATACTTTCCAAAAGCCATTGTTTGTTTTAATTCTTCTCGATGGATATTGAAGTCATCAGGCTGGTTCCAATTTTTGGGATCTCGGTTTGCAGCTGCGTACATGATCCATATGAATGATCCTTTGGGAATGAGTGTCCCATTGATTTCCGTGTCTTGAATTGCTTGCCTTGATAGCCCTTGAACAGGGGATTCAATTCGTAGAGCTTCTTCTACAAACTGAGGAATTAGAGAATGATCTTCTTGGATTTCCTGCATTACTTTGGGGTGTTCCAAGAGTAGCCACATACCGCTACAGATCATGTTTAAAGTAGTCTCTGTTCCTCCCATTAAAAGAGTTGTGAGCATTCCTGCTAGTTCACGTTCATGAAGAGTTCGTTTAAAAGCATCTAGCTCATGGTTGATAATAAACGTTAATAGATCATCTCTAGGTTCTTTTCGACGTTGCCCGACCAGCCCCATAAGAAAATTCATAAATTCGTTGCGGCTTGCCTCTAACTCCTTGATACGTATTGAGTCGAGCATTCCGACAGCTGCAGACATGCTTTCAATAGTGTCATCAACCCATACTGTCATACGAGGAATATCTTCCTCTTCAATACCCAAGAGTCGAACAAAAACATAGACGGTCATCGGTGTTGCAAATTGACCAGACAATTCGACAGTTCCATCTTCAATGAATTCATCAATTAAATCTTCTATGATTTCTTTTACTTTTGGTTCAAACCATGCCAGGCCACGCAGAGATAATTTTGGTCCCATCATTTTTCTATATTCTGTATGTTCTGGAGGATCACTTGAGGGTAAGGCACCCGTTTCCCTTATCGCTGCAATCTCTGGCTTTTCTCTAAATTCTTCCATCGAATGACTGGCTTCCAATGAAATTTGTTCGAGTGTTTTTGGAACGTTGGAGAAGAGATCATCTCTGCGAAGGACAAAGTCGACATCCTCAAAACGTGTTACTAGGAATCTTCCATCTTCAATTCGTACGATCCCTGCATTCCGTAGTTTTTCGTGCATTTCATACGGTTCTTCGACGATTTCAGGATGAAATGGATTGAGTTCTGGACTGGCTTCGATTTCGGGCATAGTAACCTTTATTTTGAACACTTAGCTATGAATCACGCATAGTATTCTGATAATTTTATTGTACCTTACTAGCCTCTG